>NZ_JBHXFA010000030.1:0-16749 GCF_042724175.1 Streptomyces sp. NPDC127084 | reverse complement strand
GCTGGGCCGCGCCGCACACACCTCCCCCGGCGCGGGCTGGGAGCGCGGGGCGTGGGGGGGCGGCGCGGGGGCGCGCCGCCCCCCCCACGCCGCCCACGTCCACTCCCCGGCCGGCGGCCAGGGCCTCAACACCAGCGTCCAGGACGCCTACAACCTGGGCTGGAAGCTGGGCCAGGTGCTGCGCCACGGCGCGCCCGAGTCCCTGCTGGACTCGTACGAGGAGGAACGCCGCCCCGTCGCCGCCGAGATGCTGGGCCTGTCGACCCGGATCCACCGGGGCGAAGCGAAGCGCGGCGGCAGCACCCGCCAACTCGGCCTCGGCTACCGCGGCGGCCCGCTCTCCAGCGGCGCGGCAGGCACCCTGACCGCGGGTGACCGCGCCCCCGACGGCCGCCGCCCGGACGGCACCCGGCTGTTCGACGCCTTCCGCGGACCGCACTTCACCCTGCTCGCACTGGGCACGAAAGCGCCGCAGCCCACCACCCAGGAGCTGCCCGGCACCGTCCACACCCTGCGTGCCGCGCCGGACGAGACCCACGAGGCCTACGGCACGGGTTTCTTCCTGGTCCGCCCGGACGGCTACATCGGCTGGGCAGGCGAGGACACGACGGGGCTCCGGGACTACCTGGCGAAGGTCATGGCCGTCAGGCCCGCGTGACCGAAGGCGACAAAGGATGCGGATCGCCTGACCTACGGGGTCGCCTCGACCCTCGACCGACGCGCGGGCGGCGCCCGTCAGGCGCCGCTGAGCGACAGCTTCGCCGCGAACCCGAGGAACAGGACCCCGGCGGCGGAGGTGGCACCCGCCGAGAGCCGCCGACGGCGGCGGAACGCGGACGCCAGGTGTGTGCCGCTGAATATCAGCAGCGTCAGATACAGGCAGCTCGCCACCTGGGCGAGGGCGCCGAGTACGAGGAAGGAGAGCGCGGGGTAGGCGTAGCCCGGGTCCACGAACTGCACGAAGAAGGCGACGAAGAAGAGGATCGCCTTGGGGTTGAACAGGCTGACCACCAGTGCCCGCCGGAACGGCCGCTCGCCCCGCGACGTCGCCGCGTCGGGACCGCCCTCCGCCGCCGCCCGCTCGGTCCGGACGTCGCGCCACATGCCCCAGGCGGCCCGCAGCATGCCCACGGCCAGCCAGCTCAGATAGCCCGCGCCCGCGTACTTGACTATGGCGAAGAGCACGGCGTTGGCCTGGAGCAGCGAGGCGACCCCGGCGGCGGACAGGGTCATCAGCACGGTGTCCCCGCACCACACACCGGCCGCCGCCCCATACCCCGCCCGCACTCCTCGACGTGCCGCCACAGAGAGCACGTACAGCGAGTTGGGTCCTGGCAGCAGCACGATCAGGACGAGTCCCACGAGGTAGGTCGGCAGATCCGTCACACCCAGCATGAGGCGGAGTGTCGCACATGGGTACGACAGCCCGCCCCAGCGTTTCGAAGGGCGGAACTCACCCGCCCGCACCGCGAACCGCGGAAGGCGCATCGCGGAACGCGCACCTCAGAACGCGTCACTCGGCACATACGTCCCCCACACCCCGCGCAGGGCGTCGCACACCTCGCCCACCGTCGCCCGCGCCCGCAGTGCCTCCTTCATCGGGTAGAGCACGTTGGCGCTTCCCGCCGCCGCCACCCTCAGCTCGGCGAGCGCCGACTCCACCGCGAGCCCGTCCCGTTCGGCGCGCAGCCGGGCCAGCCGCTCCACCTGCTGCGCCTCGATCGCGGGGTCGACGCGCAGCGGCTCGTAGGGCTCCTCCCGGTCCAGGGCGAAGCGGTTGACCCCGACCACCACGCGCTCACCGCTGTCGGTCTCCTGGGCGATGCGGTAGGCGTTGCGCTCGATCTCGCTCTTCTGGAAGCCGTGCTCGATCGCGGCTTCCGCGCCGCCGAGATCCTCGACCCTCGCCATCAGCTCCAGCGCCGCCGCCTCCACGTCGTCGGTCATCCTCTCCACGGCGTACGAGCCGGCGAACGGGTCCACCGTCGCCGTCACGTCCGTCTCGTAGGCGAGCACCTGCTGGGTGCGCAGGGCCAGCCTCGCCGAGGTGGCCGTGGGGAGGGCGATGGCCTCGTCAAAGGAGTTGGTGTGCAGTGACTGGGTGCCGCCCAGTACGGCCGCCAGTCCCTGGACGGCGACCCGCACCAGGTTGACCTCGGGCTGCTGGGCGGTGAGCTGGACGCCCGCCGTCTGGGTGTGGAAGCGCAGCATCATCGACTTCGGATCGCGCGCCCCGAACTCGTCCCGCATCACCCGCGCCCAGATGCGTCGCGCCGCGCGGAATTTCGCGACCTCCTCCAGCAGGGTCGTACGCGCCACGAAGAAGAAGGAGAGCCGGGGGGCGAAGTCGTCAACGGCCATCCCCGCCGCCACCGCCGTTCGGACGTACTCGATGCCGTCCGCGAGGGTGAAGGCGATCTCCTGTACGGGCGAGGCCCCGGCCTCCGCCATGTGGTAGCCGGAGATCGAAATCGTGTTCCACCTGGGGATCTCGGCCTTGCAGTACCTGAAGATGTCGGCGATCAGCCGCAGCGACGGCTTCGGCGGGAAGATGTACGTCCCGCGGGCGATGTACTCCTTGAGCACGTCGTTCTGGATGGTGCCGGTGAGCCGGTCGGCCGCCGCGCCCTGCTCCTCGGCGACGAGTTGGTAGAGCAGCAGCAGTACGGCCGCCGGGGCGTTGATCGTCATCGACGTGGACACCTGGTCGAGCGGAATGCCGTCGAAAAGCACCCGCATGTCGTCGATCGAGTCGATGGCCACCCCGACCTTGCCGACTTCCCCGTGCGCGAGCGGCGCGTCACTGTCGTAGCCCATCTGGGTCGGCAGGTCGAAGGCCACGGACAGACCCGTCGTCCCATGGGCGATGAGCTCGCGGTAGCGGGCGTTGGACTCGACGGCGGTGCCGAAGCCCGCGTACTGCCGCATCGTCCAGGGCCGGCCGGTGTACATCGTCGGGTAGACCCCGCGCGTGAACGGGTACGCACCCGGCTCCCCCAGCCGCTCGGCGGCGTCCCAGGCGTCCCCGCCGTTCACCCCGTCCAGCGCCCCCGGCCCGTACACCGGCTGGATAGGCAGACCCGACTCCGACTCACGCGCCATGTGACGTGCCTCCCGCTGGAGCTGGTGCCAAAGGTGCTAAAGGTACTGAACGCGTCATTCCGCGCTGCCGCTGTGCCTGCTCTGTCAGCTTCCTCAACAGGATGCTCCCCCGGCAGCAACCAAGCACGGCAAGAAAGGCATCCCTATTGGCACACACATCCGTACCGGGGGGCTCCTATGCGTCGCCACACGTCTGTCCTGAAGAGAACCGTTCTCACCGGAAGTGCGCCCAGTCGGGCCGCTCTCGGCCGTACCGCGCTGGCCGCCGTCGCCATCGCCCTCGCCGCGGGCTGCACCGCCCCGTCGCCCGGCGACGCCAAGTCACCGGCGCGGCCCGCCGCGGCTGCGTCGCCGTCGAAGGCCCCGGACGCTTCGGCCGATCAGGTCACGGACAGCACGCCGAGCGCGGCACCGCCGTCGGCCTCGGCGTCCAGCTCGCCGTCCGGCACTTCGGACAAGCCGGGCGGAGTGCTGATGCGCGAGGGCACCGAGAACGAGCAGGTACGGGAGCTCCAGGCGCGGCTGCGCCAGATCGGCCACTTCCACCGCTCGCCCACCGCCTTCTACGGTTCGATGACCTCGAAGGCCGTGAGCGCCTTCCAGAAGAAGAGCGGGCTGCCCGAGACCGGCACGGTCGACGGGACCACCTGGACGAGGCTCACCGGCGCCAGCCGCAAGCCGACCGCCGACGAGCTGCGCCCGGCCACCACCAATGAACTGGACAAGCCCGACGCACGCTGCCTGAAGGGACGCGTGCTGTGCATCAGCAAGGAGAGCCGGACGCTCGCCTGGATGATCGACGGCAAGGTGGTCGCGGCGATGGACGTGCGCTTCGGCTCGGAGAACACCCCGACCCGCGAGGGCACTTTCAACGTGGGCTGGAAGGCCAAGGAGTGGACGTCCACGATCTACCACACCCCGATGCCGTACGCGATGTTCTTCAGCGGCGGCCAGGCGGTGCACTACTCGGCGGACTTCGCGGCCCGTGGTTACAACGGCGCTTCGCACGGTTGCGTCAACGTCCGGGACAAGCAGAAGCTCGCTCAGGTCTTCGCCCAGGTGCAGAAGGGCGACAAGGTCGTCGTCCACTGGTGACCGTGTGCCGGTGCCTCGATGAGCCGGCGTTTCGGTGAGAGAGGGCGCGGGCGGAACCGGGGGAACGTGTCCCGCCCGCGCCATGTGCGCTGAGCCGTAGGTACGGGGGGAACCCCGGCTCGTGCGCTGCCGATGACCAGTCGGCTCACTTACAACTGCGCCGCGCCGCCGAAAAACGTCACACCTGGCCGAAACTTTTTTCCACGAAATCGAGAACCGCAGGTCAGCGGGCATACGAGAGCATGCGAGAGGGTCAGTAGACGCTGATCGCGGCCGACAGGGACAGCGCGGACGCGGGGACGGCCGTCAGGGAGTCCGTCCCCTCGGTGGCGTTGCCGTCACTCAAGCCCTTGACGGAGTCGCCGCCACGGTCGTCGTTCCCGCCGCGCCCGTCACCGTCGGTGCCGTTGTCATCGTCGCCGGAGCTGTCGCTGCCGGAGTTTCCGTTGCCGGAGTCCCCGTCCGCATCGAGCAGGCGGTCGCAGAAACGCGTCACCCGGTCAGCGCCCTTGGCCAGGGACTCGAGCTGACGCTTGTCGTCCTCATCGAGCCGCCCACTGCGATAGTCACGGCAGGCGCCGCGCGTCTTCGCGTACCACTCGCTGCGGCTGATGTCCCTGCCGTCGCCCCACTCCCAGGAGTGGTCGCCGTCCTTCTTGTCGTCGCGGCGAGGACTGTCCGGGCTGTCCGTGCCGCCGCCGTCGGCACCGCCCGTGGGCTCTTCGGCACCCGGCGACGGCGGCACGATCGCACCACCCTCACCGGTCGTCGGCCCATCCGGTGTCAGGGTGTCAGAGTCACCCGGCATCGAACCCGATTCAACTGAATCGGGTGAAACCTGGGCGGATACGGACGCTCCAGGCATGGGTGTGTTCTCTTCACCAAAGGGGCCGGTGAGAGCACCCACCCCCGCAGCTACGGCGACACCGCCCACCGCGAACCCGGCCAGCGAAGCGGCCAGCCCCCAGCGCATCGGCCGCCCCCAGGGCCCCGGGCGACGGCGGGACCTGGGTCCGGCGGACGCCACCGGAGCCGCATAGGTGCCGGATTCCGCGCCTCCGAGCCGCACAGCGGTCGGCAGCAACTCGTCCGCGCCACCCTCGCGCACCTTGCGGAAGGCGGCCAGCGCCGCTTCCTCACCGCGCAGCAGCCGCTCCGCGGCCTCCTGGTCGAGCCATGGGTAGCGCTCGTCGGCCATCACATGTCCTTCTGCGTCCGCAGACGCGAATGCGTCACACCAGCGGAGCGTGCCACTCCGCGCCGGGGGCGTCGCTGCGGTGGTACGGCGCCCAGTTCGGCGCCCTTTCCAAGATTCGCGGAACTGCGCCTTCCACCGCTCGGCTTACCGCCGTGAGTTCCATCACCCGGGCCGTCGTCCACAGCCCCGCCGCCCCCGTCGCCCGCGTCGCCGAGCAGTTCGGCCAGGCGCTTCAGCCCTCTGTGCGCCGCGGTACGTACCGCACCGGGACGCTTCCCGAGTGTCTCCGCCGCGGACTTCGCGTCCAGCCCCACCACGACCCGTAGCACCACGGCCTCGGCCTGGTCCTGCGGCAACTGCGAGATCAGCTCCATCGCCCGCCCGGTGGCGAGCGCCTCCATGGCCTCGTCGGCGGTGTCCGACTCGGCGGGCCGCCCGGTGAGTTCCGTCTCGTCTCCCCCGATGGCCGGCCGCCGCCCGCGCATCCGTATGTGGTCCAGAGCCCGGTTGCGCGCGATCCGCGCCGCCCAGCCACGGAAGCGGTCCGCGTCCCCGCTGAACCGTTCCAGGTCCCGGGCTATCTGCAACCAGGACTCGGACGCGACATCCTCCGCGTCCGCTTCTCCGACCAGTGTGCGTATGTAACCGAGCAGCCGCGGGTGCACGGCGCGGTACACAGTCCGGAAGGCCTCTTCACTTCCGTCCTGAGCCGCGAGCACCGCGGCGGTCAGCTCCGCGTCGTCCCCCAGCACTCCCACTACCCGTTCGTCATCGCGGCTGGTCACCGCCATCGCACACGCCTTCGCGCAAAAGCACGCTACGCGGCTACCGCTGCGTACGTCCACGTCTTGTACAACTTGCAACATTCTGCTGGTCAGGTGCGTGTGACAGAAAACGCACCCCCGGCGCTGAACGGAGTACGGGGCCGCACGCGGCCTCTAGGACGACGACCGGGGCCTCTCCTGTGGGGGGTGGCGGCCCCGGTCGTCCTCCCCCTTCCCTCCACCCTGACCCGGCTGAGCACAAGGCGCGACCGTCACCGTGGCGTGCCCGTCCGGGACGGACAACACCTTTTCTGCCTCCTCAACCGGAACGGTTGCGGACTGCGCACCACCGGCGTGACCAACCTCCACGGGGCGGGCTTGGCCACAGCGGTCGGCCTGGCCCTGTCGCCCGTCGCCGCGCCCTCCGCCGCCGCTGTGCCGACCGGCACCTACGCCTATGTCGCCAACGCCCTCAGCGACACGGTCTCCGTAATCGACACCGCCACCACCACCATCCCCGTCGGCGACCGCCCAGAGGGCGTGGCGATCACCCCCGACGGCAATGCTGTCTACGTCACCAACGCCAACGGCGACGGCGACGGCGACACGGTATGGGTGATCGACACCGCCACCGACACCGTCAACGTCGGTGACACCCCCGCCGGGGTTGCTGTCGGTCTGGTCCCCGCGGCCGCCGCCCCGGTACTGACGATCAGCAAGAGTCACGCCGACAACTTCCGGCGGGGTCAGGAGGGCGCCAGGTACCACCTCACGGTGAGCACCGAAGCCACCGCCGGGCTCGCCGAGGGACGGCAGGGTGATCCCGTGGTCGGCGAGAGCGGCACGGAGCTGCTCGGTGCACTCGTCGGCTCCGGTGTCGTCGTTCATGTGGGGGCACACCTTTCTGTGCGCTGTGTGACGAATCCCCCACACAGTGGCGTGAAAGGGCCTACCGTGGAAGGCGATTCAGTTCCCGTACGGGAACGGCGCGCACACGGCGTGCTGTTGGATTCGGCGCGGGAATCGCCGGGAACGGAACGGCCGGGAGGAGCACCAGGCGGTGAACGATGCCACGACGCAAGGACATCGGCGTCTCGCTGAGCGTTCCCACCTTCTACGGAGCGAGTTGCGCTTCCTGCGTGAGCAGGCGGGGCTGACGCTGGCGGAGTTGGTGGAGGGCAGCTTCTACGGGCAGAGCCAACTCAGCGAGATCGAGCGCGGTGAGCGGCGGATGCCGCTGGAGCTGGCGGCGGAGCCTGCGTCGAGGTCGCCGAGGGCTTCCTGGGCGCCGCCCGCTGGCGTAAGAGCAGCTACAGCAACGGCAGCGGCGGCAACTGCGTCGAGGTCGCCGACGGCCTCCACGGCGTCGTCCCCGTCCGGGACTCCAAGGTCGCCGACGGCCCCGTGCTCGTGATCCCCGCTTTCGCCTGGACCGCCTTCGTCACCACGGTCAAGGCCTGACCCACCGGCGCCGGGGCACCTGCGGCGTGGTCTCCGGGGCCACGCCGCAGTCACACTCCCCGAGCACCCCGGACACGGTCCGCTCTGGCCGTCCGCCGACATAAGCGCCGACGTTTACGGCGAAGAGCGTCGAAGTCCGCGACTGCCGCCCGGCTGTGTGCCATGATGATCAGAGGCCCGGATACCGCATCCCCCGTCGGTATCCGGGCTCTTTCATGCTCCGGTCAGAGCTTGGTGAAGCACTTCGTCGTACTACTGCCTCGACGGGTCGACTTGATGGCGTAGTCGTACTTGGCGTCGCACTGCCTCGCCCCGATCGTCAGGTCGCCCATCTTGTACTCGGCTTCCGGGGAGTCGCAGTCGACGACCGTCGGCTCCGGGCTGCCCTGCGGGTCCGCGATCTTGACGCAGTCACCGATGGACGGGTTGTGGGACGCGGACTCGGCCTCCTTCTTCGCCTTGCCGCCGTTGGGGTCGGTGTTGTAGTCCCACACCCAGTAGCCGAGGGCGCCGAGCACGGCTATGAGGATGACGGCGGACCTCAGCATCCGGCCGAGAGCTCCTGACTGCGGTCGCTGCGGCCCTTGGGGCGACTGCGGCTGAGGTTGCTGCTGATAGCCGTACAAAGCCTGCGGCTGCGGTTGCTGCGGGTAGCCATAGGGGGCCTGCGGCTGCTGCGGGTAGCCGTACGGAGTCTGCGGCTGAGGCTGCTGCGGGTAGCCGTAGGGCTGCTGCGGCTGTCCGTAGGGCGGTTGGTTCTGGTACTGCGGTGGAGGCGTCGACATGCCTGCGATTCCCCGTAGTTGAGTCGATCGAACAAGTGCTTAAGGGCAAACGCTGAGGCTATCCCCAGGGGTCGGACGCCCGCCACCGGCGGTCGCAGTCGATGTCGATCACGTTCCTTGTGGCTGGTGGGGCGCGGTATTCGGTAGTGGACGGTGCTGACGTGCGCGAGGATTGCCCGCATGGAGTCGATAGAGTCAACTGAGCACATCGACGAAGCGGCAGCGGTAACCCGCTGGACGCCGTCCACCGTCCACCGCGACATGTGGGTCGATCCGGACGACGATCCGCGCGCGTCCGGCACCGAGACGGTCGATGAACGCAGCACGCTGCTTGACGGTCTGCGCCACTTCCGCCTCACCGTGGAGATGAAATGCGCCGGGCTGGACGCCGAGCAGATGGCTCGGCGCTCCGTGCCTCCGTCGACGATGTCCCTGCTCGGGCTGGTGCGTCATATGGCCGAGGATGAGCGGCACTTCCGCCGGATGGCGGGGGAGGACCTGCCCAGGATCTACCGCACCGCAGAAGACCGCGACGGCGACTGGAACGGTGCGGTGGCCGACCCGGAGATCGTGGCGGATGCCTGGCGTCAGTGGCGGGCCGAGGCGGAACTCACCGACCGGTTCATCGCCGGCTTCGCCGACCTCGGCGCCCGGCCCGCTGGGGACGTGCAGCTCCGCGACATTCTGGTGGCGCAGATCGGGGAGTACGCGCGGCACTGCGGCCACGCCGACCTCCTGCGGGAGCGGATCGACGGCCGGGTCGGCCAGTGACGACCGTCGTGGCGCCTATCCGTTCTCAAGCTGGTGGTCGGCCCAGACGTAGCTCTCCGGCAGCAAGTCGGTGACGCGTACGGTGCGGCGGCGGTCTCCGTTGCCGACGATGACCTTGACGGCTGGGAAGTAATCGAGAAGGACTTGGCGGCACCGGCCGCACGGTGGAACGACACCGCGTTCGCCGTCGCCCACGGCGACGATCGTGTCCAGTTCGTACGCTCCCTGGGCCGCTGCCGTACCGATGAGGACCAGCTCGGCACAGGGCCCTCCGGTGAAGTGGTAGGCGTTCACCGCCGTGATGATCCGGCCGTCCTGGGCACGGCCGGCGGCGGCCATGGTGTGGTTGTCGCCCCGGCAGCGAGTGCGGGCGACATCCGCCGCGGCTTGGATGAGCTCGTGGTCGACGGTGTCGCGGGACTGCATGGTCATGCGTCTGCCTCTCCTTGTGTCTTCGTCGGGTACGAGACTCCGCGAGCGAAATGCGCGGAGCGCACCGAAGCCGGTTCACCCGGCGAGCCGCGGCGTCATCCAGGTGACCGTCCCACACACGAGGCGCCTACCGCGCACCCAGCCTCCGGCCGCTGCCCCGCCGACCTGCCGCGCTATTCGTGACGCACGAGGGGCAAAGGAACTGACAGATCGCGATCGGTGTGATTACGATGCCCGCGATGAAGAACTCCTCCTCATTCGGATTGGGGGCATCGTTCGCTCAGGGTGAGTGCTGATGGCACATCACTTCGCGAACGAGATTCCGCCCCGACTGCTGATGTGGCAGCGCGTACGTGAGTACGCCGTGCCACCGTCCATGATCGAGACCGCGACCGCACGGCGTGCGGTCGGCGACTGGGCGGGGGCTTGTGCCGCTGCCCGGGTCGATGTCGATTTCGATCTGCGCGCTGTGGGACGTCGCCACGGCACCGAACTTGCCACCCGTCTTCGCGCGGATCTGCGCCGCCTCGCGCCGGATCTGCTGCGCTGGCACATGCCCCGGAGCGCCCCCGACGGGCTGCTCCGCCCTGGCCTCACCGTCTGTCTGGCCCGATATCCGCGGTCCGGCGACGCGCCGTTGCTGTTGGTGGTGCGGACGCCGCCGAGCTGGGCGGATGCCGGGCAGCGGATGTCGCTGGCGCTGTGGGACGGGTCCGACGGGCACGCCGGATCCGGCGGGTCCAACGGCTCCGGGCATCACCCGCATCCGCATCCCGACCGGCGCTTCCGCCTCGACTTGCACCGGCATCTCTGGGATGCCGGACGGAGCGCGGACCTGAGGTGGCGCTCTGCCGCCGGAGGTGAATCCCCCTGGGCGGTGGCACGTTGGGCCGCCGAGGCCGAGTTGCTGTTGCGCGCCGAGGGGCAGGGGCCTCGCGGGGCGTTCAGTGTGCGGCTCGGGGCAGGCGCGCGGAGCAGTGCCGTGTACGAGCTCGTCGCGCCCGACGACAGCCATGTCCCCGCCTTGCGGGAGGTACGGACCCCGCAGAACGGCATCGCCGCGCTTCCGGTGCTGCCGGAGGCGTCGGCGCGGGTGCTGCCGGATCTGGAACTGCTGAACACCGGGCTGGTCACGTCCGGGCGGTTGCATCCGCTTGTCGCCGCGGCCCTGGCGGCGCCGGTGGCCGACAGTGCCCTCGTAGCCGAAACAGAGTCCGATGATCCGCACCGGGTGGAGTGCCGGGGCGAGGTGCACCGGATCGCGTTGCGAGACGGGGTGCTGACGGCCGTCGATCACGATCCGGACCAACTGAGCCGCGAGGAGCTGCTCGTGGCGCTCGGCGGGCCGCCCCTGGCCTGTTTGCGGGCGATCGACGCCGTGCACCGCAGCCCTGAGGCGCTGCCCGCGGTACGGGAACGGCTGGGCCACGGTGATGTCGCCGGGGCGCTGGCCGTGGTCGAGGGGCTGCTCGGGACCGGTGCCGTGCTGCGCGACGGGCCGCTCCGGGAGGCGCTGGAGTCGGCGGTGGCCCGGCGTATCGACCATGGGCTGTTCCGGTCGGGGCTGCTTTCCGTGCACCCCGCGGCCGGTGCGGCCGGCTATTCGGAGTGGGAGTCCCGCCCGGACCTCCGTTCGCTGCCCGCCGCCTTGCGGCGCAAGCGCGGCAGCCGGACTCGGCCCCGTAACGCGCTGTCCGGCTGACTTCCGCGCGCAACGGCTTCCTCGTGCCGCCGCAGTTTCCCCTCTTTCCTTGTTCTCTGCTGCGTGTTTCGCGCCGCCCTCTCCTCCTCAGGTGATGCCCGTGACTTCCCGTCTGTCCCTCGCCGACGACCTTCTCTCCCTCCTTCGTACGACCACCACCGCGCCCCGCCCCGACGAGCAGCTCGAAGCGCTCACCCTCGCCGTGTCGGCCGATCTGCCTGTACTGCTCTGGGGCGAGCCGGGTATCGGCAAGACCGCGGCCCTGAACCAGCTCGCCGACTCCCTCGGCCTGCCGCTGACCACGGTGATCGCCAGCGTCCACGAGCCCTCCGACTTCTCCGGGCTGCCGATCGTGGGCGACGACCCCGCGACGCAGGGCGTGCCGATGGCGCCGCCGCAGTGGGCCGTGGAGCTGGTGGGGGCCGGGCGGGGGCTGCTGTTCCTGGACGAGCTGTCCACCGCGACCCCGGCTGTCCAGGCCGCGCTGCTGCGGGTGGTCCTCGAGCGGAAGGTCGGTGCGCTGCAACTCCCGCCGGGGGTGAGGATCGTGGCCGCGGCCAATCCGCGGGCGTCGGCGGCGGACGGATGGGAGCTGAGTCCGCCGCTGGCGAACCGGTTCGTGCATCTGTACTGGGTGCACGACCGGGATGTGGTGGTGCGGGGGCTCGGCGGGGTCTGGCCCCGGGCCGAGCTGCCCCGGCTGGTGCCGGAACGGCTGCCGGAGGCTGTGGACTTCGCCCGGCGCGCGGTGTGCGGCTTCCTGGAGGCCCGGCCCACCCTGATCCACCGGCTGCCGAGCAGCGAGACCAGGCGCGGAGGTGCCTGGCCTTCCCCTCGCAGCTGGGAGGCCGCGCTGACGCTGCTGGCTTTCGGCACGGCGGCTTCCGTGTCCCGGGAGGTGCTGGCGTTGCTGGTGCGGGGCGCGGTCGGCGACGGCCCCGGGCTTGAACTCCTCGCCCATCTGGACCGGATGGACCTGCCTGACCCGGAGTCGCTGCTGGCCGATCCGTCCTCCGCCGAGCTGCCGGTACGGGGCGATCTGCGGCAGGCGGCGCTGGAGGGGGTGGTGGCTGCTGTCGGGGCACGGCCGGGGCGGGAGCGTTGGGAGGCGGGTTGGGCCGTGCTGGTGCGGGCGCTGGAGACCGGTGCACCGGATCTGCTGGTCGCTCCGGCCTCGGTGCTGGCTTCGCTGCGGCGCGACGACTGGGAGGTGCCGGAGGCGGTGGAGCGGCTCATCGGGCTGATCGGTCTGTCCCGTCGTGCGGACCGGTCGGTGGGGAAGGCCACCACGGGCGCGGCTGCCGTGGCTGCGGCGGGGGTGCGCCGATGACGGGGGCCGGGACGAAGCGCCCACTGCCGCGTCCGCTGCCGACTCCGATGGCCCGGCGCGCGGCGCCGGGTCCGGTACGGGCGCCCACCAGGCCCGATCCGGTGCAGCCCGCCGACGCTCCCGTACTCCGGCTGGACATGGAGAAGCTGCTGGCGGCCCGGCTGCACGCGGTGAAGGTCCGCCCCTACCTGGCCGCCGCGCTGTTCGCGCTGCATGTGGTCGAGGACCGCTCAGTGCCCACGATGGCGGTGGACGCGCACTGGCGCTGCTACGTGTCCCCCGCCTTCGTGGCGCGTATGCCGGTGGAGGAACTGGCGGGGGTCTGGGTGCACGAGGTGTCCCACCTGCTCCGGGACCACCATGGGCGCGGTGAGCGGTACGCGCGGGAGAACGAGGCGTACGGGCCGGGCGAGAGGCTGCGGCGGAACATCGCCGCGGACTTCGAGATCAACGACGACATCTACGGTGACGGCTTGCCCCGGCCCACCGGGGCGGTGCTGCCGGCACTCCTGGGACTGTCCGACGGGCTGCTGATGGAGGAGTACCTCCGGAAGGCGTCGCTGTCCGGGCTCGCCGCGGAGCTGGCCTGGCTGGACTGCGGCGGCGGTGCCGACGGCGAGGCGCGGCCGTGGGAGCTGGGGCCGGACGGGGCACACGGGCTCAGCAGGCAGCAGCGGGACGCGGTCCGTTTCCGGGTCGCTGAGGGGATCAAGGGCCGGCCGGGCGACGCTCCGGAGGGTTGGAAGCGATGGGCGGAGGAGGCCTTCCATCCGCCGCAGCCGTGGCGGCAGTTGCTGGGCGCGGCGATCCGTTCGGCGGCGGGAGCGGCGGGCGCGAGCGGGAACCACAGCTACCACCGCCCGTCCCGGCGTTCGGCCTCCGTGCCCAGGGTGCTGCTGCCGAGCCTGCGCCCCACCCCGCCCCGGGTGTGCGTGGTGATCGACACCTCCGGGTCGGTGAGTGACGCCGAGTTGGGCAGCGCACTGCTGGAGGTGGCGGCGATCTCACGGGCTGTGGGCGGGCGGCGCGACCTGGTGTCGGTGATCTCCTGCGACGCGGCGGCCGGGGTCGCCGTACCGATCTGCCGCGCCGAGAAGATCGAACTCATCGGCGGCGGCGGTACGGACCTGCGCTCGGGCTTCGCCCGCGCGCTGCGCTCCCGGCCGCGCCCGGACGTGATCGTCGCCCTGACGGACGGCCAGACGCCATGGCCTTCGGCGCAGCCGTCCTGCCGCACGGTCGTCGGCCTCTTCCCGCGCCCCACCCGCCGCGTCCACGAGAACGACCCCGACTACGTCCCGGACACGCCGCCGCCCTGGGCGCGGGTGGTCACCATCGGGTGAGCGGAGCGGGCTGGGCAGTCACTCGTCTTCCTTGAGCTCGGCACTGGACTGGTGAGCGCGCAGAAACAGCACCACGTCATCTCGGTAGTTCTCCTGGTATCAGATCATCACCGGCCCGTCCGCATGGCTGTGGACGCCGGAAGCGGATTCGGTGACGTCGAAGGGCCGACCGACGCGACGCACACCAACGGCATCGGCAATGCGCTGCGGGGTGTGCTCGATGTCACGGCGTCCGCGGTGAGTCCGCCGACCACATGCATCGGCGCGGCCGTCCCGGCTCGGGCGGGCGATCCCTCAGCCTCGCAGCGCCCCGATCGTCTCCGCCAGTGCCGACGCCACGTCCGGCACCAGGGTGTGCACCCCGTCCCGCACCACCTGCCGGCCCGCGACCACGGTGTGCCGGACGTCGGCCGCCGTCGCCGCGAAGACGGCGGTCTCGGCGCCGAGCCTCGGCAGGGGGCCCGCGGTGCGTACCGAGTCCAGGGCGATGGTGGTGAAGTCGGCCAGGGCGCCGGCCTCAAGGCTGCCCGCGCCGTCCCAGCCGAGCGCTGCGTGGCCCTCGGCGGTGGCGGCGCGCAGCAGGGCCGCTGCTGTCCAGTGGCCGCGGGTGCGCGAGCGCAGGCGCTCGTTGAGCTCCATCGCCCGCGCCTCTTCGAGCAGGTCGATCACGGCGTGGCTGTCGCTGCCCAGCGACAGCGGGCTGCCCGCCCGGCCCAGGGCGACGGCGGGGCCGATGCCGTCGGCCAGGTCCCGCTCGGTCGTCGGGCACATACAGGTGCCGGTGCCGGTGGAGCCGAGCAGGCGGATGTCGTCGTCCGTCAGATGCGTGTTGTGAACGCCGGTGGTGCGCGGGCCGAGCACGCCGTGGTCGGCGAGCAGCCGGGTCGGGGTGCGGCCGTGGGCGGCGAGGCAGGCGTCGTTCTCCGCGGTCTGCTCGGAGAGGTGGACATGCAGGGGCGCGCTGCGTTCGGCGGCCCAGGCGGCGACCGTCGAGAGCTGGGCGGCGGGGACGGCCCGTACGGAGTGGATCGCCGCGCCGATGCGTACCAGCTCGCTGTCCTTGAGCTGCGAGACCCGTGCGGCCCAGGCGTCCGCCGTGCCGTCGGAGAAGCGGAGCTGGTGGTGGTTCGGGGCCTTGCCGAAGCCTGAGGACAGATACGCGGTGTCGAGCAGCGTGATCCTGATGCCCGCGTCCGCCGCCGCCGCGATCAGTGCCTCGCCCATCGCGTTCGGGTCGGCGTAGGGGGCGCCGCCGGGGGCGTGGTGCACGTAGTGGAACTCGCCGACGGCGGTGATCCCGGCGAGCGCCATCTCCGCGTACACGGCGCGCGCCAGCGCGTGGTACGAGTCGGGGGTCAGTCGTGAGGCGACCTGGTACATGAACTCGCGCCAGGTCCAGAAGGTGCCCGAGCCGACCTGTACGAGTCCGCGCAGGGCCCGGTGGAAGGCGTGGGAGTGGGCGTTCGCGAGGCCGGGGAGGGTAAGGCCCCGCAGCACCGCGGCCCCGGGGGGCGGGGTCGCCGCCCCGGTCGTGACGCCGGTGATCCGGCCGTCGGCGACCTCGATGACCACGCCCGGTTCGACGTTGGTGTCGAGCCAGGCGTGCTCCAGCCAGTACGTTGCCGCAGCCTTCACCTGCACGCGAGTCCCTCCAGTACGTCGGCGAGCGCGAGGACCCCGGCGACGCAGTCGTCCTCGGCCGCGTGTTCGGCCGGGGAGTGTGAGACGCCCGTGGGGTTCCGTACGAACAGCATGGCGGTCGGAATGGATCCGGACAGGATTCCGGCGTCGTGTCCCGCGCCGGTGCCCAGCAGCGGGGCCCGGCCGCGGAGCAGCGCCCCGATCTCGTCACGCAGGGCGTGGCCGAACTCGACCACCGGGGTGAACGACTCGCGTACGACGGCGAGGTCCACGCCATCGCGCTGGGCGCGGTCCTTCGCGGCCTGTTCGATGGCGGTGACGACCGTGTCCAGGGTGGCCTGGTCTGGGGCGCGGGAGTCGAGCCAGCCCCGGACCAGGGACGGGATGGCGTTGACGCCGTTGGGCTCGACCGCCACCTTGCCGAAGGTGGCGACGGCGCCCGCGAGTTCGGCTTCGCGACGGGCGGCGAGCACGGTCTCGGCGTAGCTGAGCATGGGGTCGCGGCGGTCGGCGAGCCGGGTGGTGCCCGCGTGGTTGGCCTCGCCGCGGAAGTCGAAGCGCCAGCGCCCGTGCGGCCAGATGGCGCTGGCGATGCCGACCGGGTCGCCCGAAAGGTCGAGGGCGCGGCCCTGTTCGACATGGAGTTCGACGAACGCGCCGATACGGGACAGGCGTTCGGGGTCTGGACCGATGGCGTCCGGGTCGTATCCGGCCGCTTCCATGGCCTGGGGCAGCGACACCCCGTCGCCGTCCCGCAGCTCGTACGCCTGCCGCTTGGTGAGCTGTCCTGCGGTGAGGCGTGAGCCGACGCAGGCGAGTCCGAAGCGGGCGCCTTCCTCGTCGCCGAAGTTGGTGATGGCGAACGGCTTGGTGAACTCGGCGCCCCGGCCGCGCAGTTCGTCGAGCGCGGCGAAGGCGGAGACGACCCCGAGCGGGCCGTCGAAGGCGCCGCCGTCGGGGACCGAGTCCAGGTGGGACCCGGTCACGACGGCGTCACCGGCGGCCGGATCGCCGTACCAGGCCCACTGGTTGCCGTTGCGGTCGGCCTCGTAGACCAGTCCGCGCGCCTCGGCCTGCTCCCGGAACCAGGCCCGGCAGTCGGCGTCCGCGCCGGTCCAGGCGTAG
>NZ_JBHXFA010000029.1:20991-54949 GCF_042724175.1 Streptomyces sp. NPDC127084 | reverse complement strand
CCCTGGGGATCCGCTGACCGGGCAGGGCCGCGTCTCTTCCTGGTCACCCCAGGAGGAAGCTCAGTGAGCACCACCAAGAAGATCACGTTCGCGGCCCTGGCCGCGGCTCTCGGCGCCGGCACGCTCGCGGGCTGCGGCGGGGAGTCCAAGGACAGCGGCTCCGGGGCCGGGTCCAAGACCGTGACGCTCGTCAGCCATGACTCCTTCGCCGCCACCCCGGCGGTGCTGAAGGAGTTCACCCGGCAGACCGGTTACACGGTCAAGGTGCTCAAGAGCGGTGACGCCGTCGAGGCCCTCAACAAGGAGATCCTCACCAAGGGCTCCCCGCAGGGCGACGTGTTCTTCGGCGTCGACAACACCACCCTCTCCCGGGCCCTCGACAACGGCATCTTCACTCCGTACGAGGCCAAGGGCCTGGACCGTGTCCCCGAGGACCGCCGGCTGGACAAGGACGAGCACCGGGTCACACCCATCGACACCGGCGACATCTGCGTCAACTACGACAAGAAGTACTTCGCCGACAGGAAGCTGGCGCCGCCGCAGAGCTTCGAGGACCTGACGAAGCCCGCCTACAAGGACCTCCTCGTGGTCGAGAACGCCGAACGCTCCTCGCCGGGCCTCGGCTTCCTCCTCGGCACCGCGGCGAAGTACGGCGACGAGAACTGGAAGGACTACTGGGCCAAGCTCAAGGCCAACGGCGTCAAGGTCGTGGACAGCTGGGAGCTCGCCTACAACCAGGAGTTCTCCGGTTCCGCCGGGGGCAAGAAGGCCAAGGGAGACCGGCCGCTCGTCGTCTCCTACGCCTCCAGCCCGCCGGTCGAGGTGCTCTACTCCGAGCCGCAGCCCAAGGAGGCGCCGACCGGAGTCGCCACCGGCACCTGCTTCCGCCAGACCGAAGCCGCGGGCCTGCTCAAGGGTGCGAAGAACGAGGCCGGTGGCAAGGCCCTGCTCGACTTCCTGATCAGCAAGAAGTTCCAGGAGGACATGCCGCTCAACATGTTCGTCCACCCGGTCGTGAACGACGCCGAGCTGCCCGCGCTGTTCACCCGCTTCGGCGCGGTGGTCGACAAGCCCGAGACCATGGCGCCCGAGAAGATCGCCGACAACCGCGACCAGTGGGTCCAGTCGTGGTCCTCCCTCGTCCTGAAGTAGGCGAACGCCCCCGGACACCCGGGCGACCCGGTGTCCCCGGGTCGCCGGGGACCCGGGGACACCGGCAGGGGAACGCGGCGCGGCTCGCCCTGATGGCAGCGCCCGTCGCGTTCTTCGCCGTCTTCTTCGCCTACCCCGTGGCCGGCATCGTCGGCCGCGGGCTCAGGCCGGACGGCGTCTGGCGGTTCGGCCATATCAGCGAGGTGCTGAACCGACCGGAGATCCTGGACGTCCTCTGGTTCACGCTGTGGCAGGCGCTGGCCTCCACCGGGCTCACCCTGGTTCTCGCGCTGCCCGCCGCCTATGTCTTCGCCCGCTTCGCCTTCCCGGGAAAGCAGCTGCTGCGCGCCGTCGTCACCGTGCCGTTCGTCTTGCCGACCGTGGTCGCCGGCACCGCCTTCCTGGCGCTGCTCGGCCGTGGGGGCCTGCTCGACGAGCTGTGGGGCGTACGCCTCGACACGACCGTATGGGCGATCCTCCTCGCCCATGTCTTCTTCAACTACGCCGTCGTCGTACGGACCGTCGGCGGGCTGTGGTCCCAGCTCGACCCCCGCCAAGAGGAGGCCGCACGGGTGCTCGGCGCCGGGCGGTTCGCCGCCTGGCGGAGCGTCACCCTGCCCGCGCTGACCCCGGCGGTGGCCGCGGCGGCGCTGATGGTGTTCCTGTTCACCTTCACCTCCTTCGGCGTCGTCCAGATCCTGGGCGGCCCCGCGTACTCGACGGTGGAGGTGGAGATCTACCGCCAGACCGCCGACCGGCTCGACCTTTCCACGGCTGCTGTGCTGACGCTGATCCAGTTCGCCGCGGTCGGCGCCATCCTCGCCGTGCACGCGTGGACCGTACGGCGACGCGAATCGGCCCTGAAGCTGGTCGACCCCGCGCTGACCGCGCACCGGCCGCACGGCGCGGGGCAGTGGGCCCTGTTCGCGGGTGTGCTCGCCACCATCGCGCTGCTGATCCTGGCCCCGCTCGCCGTACTGCTCGAACGGTCCCTGGACGGCCCCGGCGGCTACGGCTTCGCCTTCTCAGAGGAGCTGCGGTCGGCGGTGGACGGCGTTGTCAACTACAGTGTGCCGCCGCTGGAGGCGGTCTGGAACTCCTTGCGGTACGCGCTCGCCGCCACCGCCATCGCGCTGCTGATCGGCGGGCTGGCGGCAGCCGCCCTGACCCGCAGGGCCGGGCGGCTGGTCCGAGGCTTCGACGCGCTGCTGATGCTGCCGCTCGGGGTCTCCGCCGTCACCGTCGGCTTCGGCTTCCTGATCACCCTCGACGAGCCCCCGCTCGATCTGCGGACCACCTGGATCCTGGTGCCGCTCGCCCAAGCCCTGGTCGGGGTGCCGTTCGTGGTACGCACCATGCTGCCGGTGCTGCGCGCCGTGGACGTACGGCTGCGCGAGGCGGCGGCGGTGCTCGGCGCATCCCCGCTGCGGGCCTGGCGCGAGGTCGATCTGCCGCTGGTACGCCGGGCACTGCTGGTGGCCGCCGGTTTCGCCTTCGCCGTCTCGCTCGGTGAGTTCGGGGCGACCGTCTTCATCGCCCGCGCCGACAACCCCACCCTGCCGGTCGCCGTGGCGCGGCTGCTGGGCCGCCCCGGCGAGCTCAACTACGGGCAGGCGATGGCGCTGTCCACCATCCTCATGCTGGTCTGCGCGGCAGCCCTGCTGCTGCTCGAACGCATCCGGCCCGACCGTTCCGCAGGGGAGTTCTGATGCTGACGCTGGAAGCCGCGACCGTACGGTTCGGGCAGCGTGCGGTGCTCGACGCGGTGGACCTCGAAGTCGCCGATCACGAGATCGTCTGCGTCCTCGGCCCGAGCGGCAGCGGCAAGTCCACACTGCTGCGCGCCATTGCCGGGCTCCAGCCGCTGTCCGGCGGCCGGGTGCTGCTCGGTGGAGCGGACCAGGCGAGCGTGCCCGTGCACCGGCGCGAGGTCGGCCTGATGTTCCAAGACCACCAGCTCTTCCCGCAGCGCGATGTCGCAGGGAACGTCGCCTTCGGCCCGCGTATGCACGGCATGCCCCGCGCGGAGCAGCAGCGCCGGGTGGCGGAGCTGCTCGACCTCGTCGGGCTGCCGGGCGCGGGCCGGCGGGCCGTCGCATCCCTGTCCGGCGGGGAGCAGCAGCGCGTCGCCCTGGCCCGGGCGCTCGCACCCCGACCCAGGCTGCTGATGCTGGACGAACCGCTCGGCCAGCTCGACCGTACGCTCAGGGAACGGCTCGTGGTCGAACTGCGCGGCCTCTTCGAGCGACTCGGCACCACCGTGCTCGCCGTGACGCACGACCAGGGCGAGGCCTTCGCACTCGCCGACCGCGTCGTCGTCATGAGGGACGGGGCCATCGCCCAGAGCGGCACCCCGCGCGAGGTGTGGCAGCGCCCGGCTTCCACGTTCGTCGCGCGGTTCCTCGGCTTCGACAACATCGTGTCCGCGGAGGTCAACGGCCGGGCGGCCGAATCCCCCTGGGGCGGCATCCCGGTACCGGACGGCTCCCGCCAGGGCTCCTGCGCCCTGCTGGTCCGCCCCGCGGGCGTCCGCCTGACCGCTCCCGGGGACGGTCTGCCCTCCGAGGTGCTCTCCCGTACCTTCCGGGGCGCGCATGTCGCCGTACGGCTGCGGCCGGAGAACGGCCCCGAGCTGGAAGCCGAATGCCGTCTCACCGAAGCTCCGGAGCCCGGTGACCGAGTCGGCGCCGTGTTCGCCGCGGACGAGGTGGTGCTGCTCCCCGCTCCCGGCCCGGACACCGCCTGAGACCGACCCACCGAACGGGGCCCGGGACTGCCCCACCGACGGAGCCGCCCGGCTCACCGGATCGGACGGCTCGCCGGATCGGACGGCTTCACCCGACTCCGGCGGGCTCCCGTTCGGGCAGCGGTAGGGGAGTGGGCTCCTCGGACTCCGACCGCCCGAACCAGGCCACCGCCACCGCTCCCGCCACGGCCAGCACAAAGCCGGCGACCGCCAGCCAGCCGAATCCCGGACGGGACGTGTCGCCCAGCCAGAGCACGCCGATCGCGCCCGGAAGCACGGTCTCTCCCACCACCAGAGCGGCCGTCGCCCCGTTGACCGAACCGATCTGCAGGGCCACCGTGTGCAGATACATACCGCCCGTGCCGGCGATCAGGATCGCGTAGAGCGCCGGGTCGCAGACCAGAGCGACCGGATCGAACGGGTCGATACCGTCGAGCACCCGCACACCGACCCCGAGCGCACCGAAGCCCAGGCCCGACAGCAGACCCGCGAGTATCGCGGCCCGCGCGCCGAGCAGCCGAACCACGACGGTGCCGCCCACCATCAGCAGCAGTGAGATCGCCAGCAGCCACCAGTGGGTGGCCATGGGCGTGTGTCCGCTGCCCTCCGGACCGGCCGCCGTGGCCAGCAGGATGAGGGCCGAGCACACGACGCCGATGGACGTCCACTCGGCGCGTGTCAGCCGGATCCCGAGCAGCCGGATGCTCAGCACCGCGGTGATCACCAGATTGGCGCTGATGATCGTCTGAGACAGGAACAGCGGCAGCAGCCGGGCCGCCAGCGCGCCCAGCCCGAACCCGACGAAGTCCAGAATGGTGCCCACGATGAACTCCCAGGTCATCGCGGCCTTTGCGGTCGAGGACAGACTCGGCCCGCCGTGCTGGGTGACACCGCTCGTGGCGGCCTCCCGCCGGGCGGACTTGCGGGAGCCCACGGCTTGCAGCACCGACCCCGTTCCGTAGCAGATCGACGCTGCCACGGCGGTCAGCAGTCCTACGAGCACCGAAGCCCCCTTTTACGCTGGTCTGCGGGGTCGGCGGTGCGGCCCCGTGTGGTCCCATTGCCAGACGTGAACCGGGGCCCGGAAGTTGCCTCCGACTATCCGGCCCGCATCGCGGCCAGGACCTCCGGGACCTCGTCCACCGAGTCGACGAGGGCGATACGGGACTCCATCGAGCGCTCCGCGGCCAGCGAGCGCAGCAGGGGCCAGGCGGGGAGTCGCTCCGTCCAGTGGGCGCGGTCCACCAGGACCATCGGGGTGGGCTCGCCGCGGGATTCGTAGTAGTTCGGGGTCGCGTTGTCGAAGATCTCCTGGAGGGTGCCCGCGGCGCCCGGCAGGAACACCACGCCCGCGGTGGAACGGGCCAGCAGACCGTCCTCGCGGGTGGCGTTGGCGAAGAACTTCGCGATATGCCCCGCGAAGGGGTTGGGCGGCTCATGGCCGTAGAACCAGGTGGGAATGCCGATCGAGTCGCCGCCTCGGGGCCAGCGGGAGCGGACCTCGAAGGCCGCCGCCGCCCACTCCGAGACGGACGGGGTGAAGGACGGGGCCTTGCCGAGTAGTTCCAGGGACTCGTCCAGCATCTCGTCCTCGAACGGAGCCGCGTACCCGCCGAGGTTGGCCGCCTCCATCGCACCCGGTCCGCCGCCGGTGGCGACCAGCAGGCCGGTACGCGACAGGGCGCGGCCGAGGCGGGCGGCGCCCGCGTAGGGGTCCGTGCCGCGGCGCATCGCGTGCCCGCCCATCACGCCCACGACCGGCACATCGGCGACGAGTTCGTCCAGGGCGTCGGATATGGCGTCGTCGTGGATCGCCCGGAGCATCGACGCGTAGATGTCGCGGTCGCCCTTGGTCTGCTGGAACCACTCGTACGCGAGGGCGTCGGGGGTGCCCTCGTAACCGGCCCCGTCGAGGCCGGCGAACAGCTCGTCGGGGGAGTACAGCAGCCCCCGGTAGGGGTCGAAGGGCAGATCGGGGATCGGCGGGAAGACCAGCGCGCCGTCGCCGCGCACCTTGGCGCAGGCGTCCGGCTCCATCGCACAGCCGAGGAACACGGCGCCGGTGGTGTCGCCGGACAGCAGCGCGAAGGTGCGCTGCGTCAGGTCGACGGACTGGAAGCGCCGCCCCGCGAGGCTGCCGCGCACGGCCACCCGGTCGAACTCCTCGATGGTCTCTATCTCATGGTCGTCGTCGTAGGACGACCCCAGCCTGTGTCTCTGCTGCTTCTGTCCCGGCGCCATCCGGACACGATAGGGGGCCACCCGGGCGCGGCCCCGGCCGGGGTCAGGGCCGCAGCGGCATCGTCGCGAGCTGCGCCACCGCCAGGGTGAGCGGGGCGAACACCCCGAGCAGTACCACCGTGCGCAGCACCGCCGAGGCACGCAGCGTCGACGTCCGGGCGCCGATGCCCCGCAGACCGGACCTGACGAGCGCGCGGGCGTGCCTGGCCTCCAGGGCCGAGGTGAGCAGCGTCGCCACCGCGCAGGCCAGGACGAGGGTGGCGCCGAGACCGGTCAGCTCGCCGAACGGCCGGGGCCAGTCGGCGCCCGGGGCGAGCACGGTCACGGCGACGACGGCGGCTGACACCGCGCAGAGCAGCCCGAGCGGCCGGCCGATCCGTACCGCGTCCGCCATCAGAGCCCGCCCGGCGAGCAGCCGCACCGCACCGGGGCACAACGACTGGACCGCGATCCCGCACACATAGACGATCCCCGGCCCGGCCACCGCGAGCCCAAGTACGGTCAGCGCCCAGCCCGCCAGCACTCCGGCCGGAGCGTGGGTGCCCGCGTCGACGGTCGCGACCGGGCCCGTGTAGGACCGCAGCGTGAGACCGGCGGCGGCGAGCGCGATACCCCAGGGCAGCCCGGCGGGCGTGGCCTCCGAACGGGGTTCGCCGCCTTCGAGCTCGAAGCTCTCCTCGCGTTTCGCGCCGCGTGGACGCAGCGAGAACGCCGCCGCCGCCGAGGCCGCGACCGGTACCAGGGCGAGCAGGGTGAGCGCCGCTCCCATGGGCAGCGGCTGTCCTGCGAACAGCAGCGACCCGGCCGCACCGTCGAACGGAAGGCCCGTCAGATCCCCCCGCAGATGCAGGAACAGCAGCAGTGCCAGGGAGCTGCCGAGCGTGCAGGCCACTGCCGTCGACACCGCTGCCAGGACGGTGAGCCGCACGGGCCCGAGCCCGACCGCGGACAGACCGGGTCTGGGCCGGGTGGTGGGGTCCGTACGGGCCACCGCTACAGCGAACTGCACGGCCGCCGCGAGCGGCAGCAGGCACCACAGCAGCCGCACCAGCGGCTCAGGGGACGGCTCCGCGCGGGAAGCCGCGTCCGCCAGGGTGCACAGCAGCAGGAAGCCGACCCCGCCCGAAGCCGCGGCGACGAGCAACCGCCGTAGCTGCACCAGGGCGTGGGCCCCTCGGGCTAGACGGAGAGAGAGCACGCCGCCCGGCCTTCCGTGCCGGTGCCGGTGCCGTCGGCGGGAGCGACGCGGCGGCCGTCGAGCAGCGACACCATACGGTCGGCCAGTGTCGCCACCTCCGAGTCGTGCGTGGCGAGCACGAGCGTGATCCGGTGCGAGCGCGCGGCCGTGGTGAGCGTACGCAGTACCTGGGCCCGGTCGGTGAGGTGCAGGGTGGCGGTGGGTTCGTCGGCGAACAGCACCGTCGGGCCGGCGACCAGGGCGCGGGCCAGGGCGACCCGCTGGCGCTGGGCGTGCGGCAGCGTGCGGGGCCGCTTGCGGGCGAGCGGGCCGAGGTCGAGCCGCTCCAGCCAGTCCATGGCGGCGCTCTTGGCCTTGCGGTGCGCGATGCCGCGCAGCATCAGCGGCAGTGCGGCGTTCTCCCAGACATTGAGCTCGGGGACCAGCTGGGGTTCCGCGCCGAGCCAGCTGAAGCGGTCCCGGCGCAGCCGCTCACGGGCGATCGCGCTCATCGTGTGGACGGGAGTGCTGTTGAACCAGACCTCGCCCTCCTTCGGGACGAGCTGTCCCGAGAGGCAGCGCAGCAGAGTCGTCTTGCCGCTGCCGCGCGGGCCGCTCACGGCGAGGATCTCGCAGTCGCGCACGCCGAGCGAGACTCCGCGCAGGGCGGGCGTGCCGCCGAGGGAGTGGTGCAGGGAGCGCGCCCAGAGCACATCGTTGTCCGGTGGAGCCACCATTGGCGTACACCTCGGTTCAGAAACGTCGGTCCGTTCCCCCGTACGGGGGAACGACGTCGAAGCCGATACGTCACAGCACCGTAGGCACTCGGAACCGGGTGGGCGGAAGGCACGCGGCCCGGTTGCGCCCGTTCTCACTCGAACAGGCGCATCCGGGCCGCGGATAATGGGATTTCGGGGATTAAAGCTTGGTCCAGGCCTCCGTAAGGACGGACCGCAGGACCTGCTCGATCTCGTCGAAGGTCGACTGGTCGGAGATCAGCGGCGGCGCGAGCTGGATGACCGGGTCGCCGCGGTCGTCGGCGCGGCAGTACAGACCCGCGTCGAACAGCGCCTTGGAGAGGAACCCGTAGAGCACACGCTCGGTCTCCTCATCGTTGAAGGACTCCTTGGAGTGCTTGTCCTTCACCAGCTCGATTCCGTAGAAGAAGCCGTTTCCGCGCACGTCGCCGACGATCGGCAGATCGTGCAGCTTCTGGAGGGTGCCCAGGAAGGCGCCCTCCTGGTCGAGCACATGCTGGTTCAGCTTCTCGCGCTCGAACAGGTCGAGGTTGGCGAGCGCGACGGCGGCGGAGACCGGGTGGCCGCCGAAGGTGTAGCCGTGCAGGAAGGTGTTGTCGCCCTTGTAGAACGGCTCGGCCAGCCGGTCGGACACGATGCAGGCGCCGATGGGGGAGTAGCCCGACGTCATGCCCTTGGCACAGGTGATCATGTCCGGTACGTAGCCGAACTTGTCGCAGGCGAAGGTCTTGCCGAGTCGGCCGAAGGCGCAGATGACCTCGTCCGACACCAGCAGCACGTCGTACTGGTCGCAGATCTCGCGGACCCGCCGGAAGTAGCCGGGTGGGGGCGGGAAGCAGCCGCCCGCGTTCTGCACCGGCTCCAGGAAGACCGCGGCGACGGTGTCCGGGCCCTCGAACAGGATCTGCTGCTCGATCTGGTCGGCGGCCCAGCGGCCGAAGGCCTCCGGGTCGTCGCCGTACAGCGGTGCGCGGTAGATGTTGGTGTTGGGCACCTTGTGCGCGCCGGGCACCAGCGGCTCGAACGGGGCCTTCAGGCCCGGCAGCCCGGTGATGGAGAGGGCGCCCTGGGGGGTTCCGTGATAGGCGACGGCGCGCGAGATGACCTTGTACTTGGTGGGCTTGCCGACGAGCTTGAAGTACTGCTTCGCGAGCTTCCAGGCGGTCTCGACCGCCTCGCCGCCGCCAGTGGTGAAGAAGACCTTGTTCAGATCGCCGGGGGCTTCGCCCGCGAGGCGCTCCGCCAGCTCGACGGCCTTCGGGTGGGCGTACGACCACACGGGGAAGAAGGCCAGCTCCTGCGCCTGCTTCGCGGCGACCTCGGCGAGCTCCCTGCGGCCGTGGCCGGCCTGGACCACGAACAGGCCTGCGAGGCCGTCGATGTAGCGCTTGCCCTTGTCGTCGTAGATGTACGTGCCCTCACCGCGCACGATGGTGGGGACGGGTGCGTTCTCGTACGACGACATGCGGGTGAAGTGCATCCACAGGTGGTCGTATGCGGACTGGGAGAGGTCGCTGCGGTCCTTGCTCACGGCTATCGGGTTCCCCACATATAGGTCTGCTTCTTCAGCTTGAGGTAGACGAAGCTCTGGGTGGAGCGCACACCCGGCAGAGTGCGGATCCGCCGGTTGATCACCTCAAGCAGGTGGTCGTCGTCCTCGCAGACGATCTCCACGATGAGGTCGAACGAGCCCGCCGTCATGACGACGTACTCGACCTCGGACATGGCGGTCAGCGCGTCGGCCACCGGGTCCAGATCGCCCTCGACGTTGATCCCGACCATCGCCTGGCGGCGCAGGCCCACGGTGAGGGGGTCGGTGACGGCGACGATCTGCATCACGCCCTGGTCGAGCAGTTTCTGGACACGCTGCCGGACGGCCGCCTCGGAAAGGCCGACGGCCTTGCCTATCGCGGCGTACGGGCGGCGCCCGTCCTCCTGCAACTGCTCGATGATCGCCAGGGAGACGGCGTCGATCGTCGGAGACGAACTGCTACCGGCCCTGGACTCTGCGCTTCGACTGACCACGAGCACACTGTGCACTGGAGTCGGCTATCTCGCAACCCATCGGCGATGAAATTCGTTGTTCATCGCTCGCCAAGTCACTGATTTCGCAGTTGCGGGAGGTCTGGTCTGTTGAAAACGTCGCCTGGCGGACTAGCCTCAAGGACGTATGGTGTGAGTCGGGGTGTCTCACCCATCGGACATCCCACCCGTTGGACATCTGACAGGAGGAGTGGCTGTGACCACCGAACTGCGTCGTCTGCGCAACTACATTGACGGAGAGTTCCGGGACGCCGCGGACGGGCGGACCATCGAGGTGGTCAACCCGGCCACCGGTGAGGCCTACGCGACCTCGCCGCTGTCCGGCCAGGCGGATGTGGACGCCGCCATGGCCGCTGCCGCCGCTGCGTTCCCGGCCTGGCGCGACAGCACTCCGGCGGAGCGCCAGAAAGTCCTGCTGAAGATCGCGGACGCTTTCGAGGAGCGCGCGGAGGAGCTGATCGCGGCCGAGTCGGAGAACACCGGAAAGCCGCTGGAGCTCACCCGCACCGAAGAGATCCCCCCGATGATCGACCAGATCCGCTTCTTCGCGGGCGCGGCGCGGATGCTCGAGGGCCGCTCGGCCGGCGAGTACATGGAGGGCATGACCTCCATCGTGCGCCGTGAGCCGGTCGGTGTCTGCGCGCAGGTCGCGCCGTGGAACTACCCGATGATGATGGCCGTCTGGAAGTTCGCCCCGGCCCTCGCGGCGGGCAACACGGTCGTCCTCAAGCCCTCGGACACCACCCCGGCGTCCACCGTGCTGATGGCCGAGATCATCGGCTCGATCGTGCCCAAGGGCGTCTTCAACGTCCTGTGCGGCGACCGGGACACCGGCCGCATGATGGTCGAGCACCGGACCCCGGCGATGGCGTCCATCACCGGTTCGGTACGGGCTGGTATGCAGGTCGCCGAGTCGGCGGCCAAGGACGTCAAGCGCGTGCACCTGGAGCTGGGCGGCAAGGCGCCGGTCGTGGTCTTCGAGGACACCGACATCGCCAAGGCCGTCGAGGACATCTCCGTCGCCGGCTACTTCAACGCCGGCCAGGACTGCACGGCGGCGACCCGTGTGCTGGTGCACGAGTCGATCCACGACGAGTTCGTGGCGGCCCTCGCCAAGGCGGCGAAGGACACGAAGACCGGCATGCCGGACGACGAGGACGTGCTGTACGGCCCCCTCAACAACGCCAACCAGCTGAAGCAGGTCTCCGGCTTCATCGACCGCCTTCCGGCGCACGCCAAGGTCGAGGCGGGCGGCAACCGGGTCGGCGACAAGGGCTACTTCTACGCGCCGACCGTGGTCTCCGGGCTGAAGCAGGACGACGAGATCGTCCAGAACGAGGTCTTCGGGCCGGTCATCACCGTCCAGTCGTTCCGCGACGAGGAGCAGGCGGTCGAGTACGCCAACGGCGTGGAGTACGCGCTGGCGTCGTCGGTCTGGACGAAGGACCACGCCCGGGCGATGCGGATGTCCAAGGTGCTGGACTTCGGCTGCGTGTGGATCAACACGCACATCCCGCTGGTGGCGGAGATGCCGCACGGCGGGTTCAAGAAGTCGGGGTACGGCAAGGACCTCTCGGCGTACGGGTTCGACGACTACACGCGGATCAAGCACGTGATGACGTCCCTGGACGCGTAACGCCTCCGGCGGTGGTGTGGGGCGCCCTCCCGGACGCGCCCCACACCATGGGCTCCGCGGTGGTGAGGACAAGCCTCAGCTCAGCGGAGTCGTGTGAAGGGCGAACAGCAGGCGCCAGGAGTGGGAGGCGATCTCTCGCGGTGACGCCGCCACCCGGGCGTGCAGCCAGTCGGCCAGGAGGCCGGTGAAGGTGGCCGCGACCGCCGAGGCGATCGGTTCGGCATGGGGGGCGCCCGCCAGCTCGCGCTCGCTGCGGCTGCGTTCCCGCAGTTCGCGGTGGAGCAGCTCGCCAAGCGGGCCGCCGCCGCCCTCTCGCAGCAGAGACCGGTACAAAGCGGCGTGGGGCTCGATGTCCGTGAAGAAGGCCGTCAGTGCCTCGGGCGGTGCCGACGGGTCCGGCACCCCCCGCCACGCGTGCAGCGCGTCCACCGCTTCGCGGACGATCTCCGCACAGGCGTCCACCGCCAGGGCTTCCAGATCCGGGTAGTGCAGGTAGAACGTGGCCCGGCCGAGGCCCGCCCGGCGCACCAGGGCGGCGACGCCGACCTCCGCCAGTGGCCGCTCACCGCACTCCTCCAGCAGCGCGCGGCGCAAGCGGCTGCGGGTGCGCTCCGCACGTGGGTCCCCACTCATCCGGCCACCAGTACCGCGGCCAGCGCCAGCGCGCCCGGAAGGGCCTGGGTCACGTAGATGCGGCGGTTGGCGGAGGCGCCGCCGTACAGTCCCGCCACCACCACGCAGCACAGGAAGAACACCCGCACCTGGAAGCCGGTCGGGTCATCCGCGACCAGGCCCCAGACCAACCCAGCGGCGAGGAACCCGTTGTAGAGGCCCTGGTTGGCCGCGAGGGTCGCCGTCACCTTGGCGGTCGGCGCGTCGAAGCCCGAGAAGCGGCGTCCGGGTGCGCGTTCCCAGAGGAACATCTCCAGCACCAGCGCGTAGCAGTGCAGCGCGGCCACCAGACCGACCAGGACATACGAGAAGACGGCCACCGGAGCTCCCTGAGCTTGTTCATGGACGGATGTCCAGGAAGTATAGACATGTGTCCATGGCTGGCG
Source organism: Streptomyces sp. NPDC127084 (assembly GCF_042724175.1). Taxonomy (NCBI): domain Bacteria; kingdom Bacillati; phylum Actinomycetota; class Actinomycetes; order Kitasatosporales; family Streptomycetaceae; genus Streptomyces; species Streptomyces sp. NPDC127084. Next base: position 42,138 of record NZ_JBHXFA010000029.1, on the reverse strand, counting down.
GGTCGCGGGCGCGGATGCCGCGGTCGCGGGAGCGCCCTTAACTCGCGATCGGTGGAACGAGGTCCCCTGTCTGCGGCAGACTCGCGATCATGGGGAAACCGAACGCGCTTGTCACCTATGGGTTGTTGGCCGCCTGGGCCATACACGACGCGGAAGAGCTGATCACCGGACCACGCTGGATACGGCGCAACGTGCCGGCGCTCAGAGAGCGCTTTCCCGGCGCACCCGGGGGACTGTGGCGGATCATGGAAGCCGTCGACGAACGCGAATTCCCCGTCGCCGTGGGGACGATGGCCGTGATCGTCACCGCCGCCGCCGCGGCCGGACACCGCTCCGGCGGCCGGTCCGGCTTCTACCAGGGGGCGCTGACCGGGTTCGGGCTCCACGGCCTCGTCCACCTGGGCCAGGCCGCGGCCTTCCGCGGATACACCCCCGGCTCGGCCACATCCCCGCTGATCGTCGTGCCCTTCAGCCTCTGGGCACGGAAGAGGCTGCGCGAGGCGGGCGTACTCAAGCCGGCGCGGGCCCGTGATGTGCTGACCGGACTGGCGGTGGCAGCAGGCGCCACCATCATCTCCCACACCGTCGCCCGCAAGATCACCGGGCCCCGGGTAAAGGGCGCGTAAACGCGGGCGTACGCTGCGGACATGAGCGAGCCGAGGGCGCTTCTGCGCCGCATACGCGTGTGGCTGGTCGTCTTCATCGTCTGCCTGGTGCTGAGCGGGCTGACGGCCTTCCCCCTCGTCACCGAACTGCACTGGGCCCACAGCGCGCTGACCTCCTGGGCGTCACCCGTGGCCGACGCCTTTCCCGGGTTGGCGGAGTGGATCGCGCGGGTCCGGCACGGACTGGACACCGCCGATGCGGACTACCCCTTCCTGCTCTACGGGACCGACTGGCTGGCCTTCGCCCACCTCGTCATCGCGGTCGCCTTCTACGGCCCCTACCGCGACCCGGTACGCAACATCTGGGTCATCGAGTTCGGCATGATCGCGTGCGCCGGGATCATCCCGCTGGCCCTGATCTGCGGCCCGATCCGGGGCATCCCCTTCTGGTGGACCGTCATCGACATGTCCTTCGGGGTCTTCGGGGTGCTCCCGCTGCTGCTCGTGCGGCGTCTGATCAAGCGGCTGGAGGCGCTGAGCGCGCCCGTACGCGTACCGGTCGCCACCCCGTAGGCCACCGTCCCCCAGCGGACATCCGCCGGGGGACGCGCACGGGGTCACTGCCCCGGAGCGCCTAAGGCCGCTGTGATGACGGCCCATGCCGCGGGGTTCATGCCGCTGCCCTTGGCATCCGTGGAGTTGATGCTGTACACGAGGGTGCGGCAGAGGTCCCGGGTGGCGCCGATTGCTGCGTTGTAGCCCCAACGGCCGCCCGTCTTGCCCCACATCTCCCGGCCGCCCAGCTTCAGCAGGGAGAGGCCGGCCGAGTACACGGCAGGGCCTCCCGACTGGTAGTCGCGCATCTCTGTGCCCGGGAGCGTGAACATCTCCTCCAGCAGCGGTCCGCGAACGATCCGGCCCTGGAAGAGGGCCCTGGTGAACCGCTCCAGATCGGCGGTCGTGGAGATCAGGTCACCCGCGGCCCAGGCGTCCGTCACGGGTTCGCGTTCCGGTGCATCCGCAACCGCCCCCAGGCCCCCCGTATGTCCAACCCGGTTCGTCCTGTCCTCACCGGCTCTTCGAGGCCTGCATGGTGCGCAGCACGGCGGCCAGCGTTCCGACCCGGTTGGTGGTGATGGAGTCGACGCCGCCGCGCACCAGTCGGCGCATCGTGCGACGGGTGTCGGCGGTCCATGCGGACAGCAGCAAGCCGTCGGCGTGGACGCGGTCCGCGAGCTCCTGGCTCACCAGGCCGAAGCGGTAGTTGAGCCAGCGCGGCCGGAGCACGTCCAGCAGCACCGGGCGCGGCGGGGCGAGGGTCGTCCAGGTCAGGGCGATCTCCGCGCCCGGGTCGGCGGCGCGTACGGCGACCATGGCGGCAAGGCCACCGCAGTAGTAGACGCGGTCGGCCGCGCCGCTGTCGCGGACCGCGCCGGCGACGGCGCGCACGGAGGACTCGTCGGCACCGGGCAGATCGAGCATGAGCCGGTGGCCGCCCACCGCGGTGAGTGCCTCGTGCAGTGTGGGGACTCTGCCGCGGGTCAGCTCGGTCAGCTCGGCGTGGGAGAGCCGGGCGAGCGGGCGGTCGTCTCCCCACAGGCGCTTGAGGGTGTCGTCATGCAGCAGCACGGGTACCCCGTCGCGGGTCAGCCGGACGTCGACCTCGACGGCGTCCGCGCCCCGCTCCACCGCGGCCAGCAGCGACGGCAGGGTGTTCTCCCGGGCCACGTACGGGTCTCCGCGGTGGCCCACCAGCGTCACGGTGCGCATGGCGCCGGCATCACCGCGCAAGCCACTGCTCGGTGTAGGCGTCGATCTCCGACGCGATGCGCGCCTTGCCGGCGCTGTCCAGGAAGGACGCCTCGACGGCGTTCTTCGCGAGCGCGGCGACGCCCCGCTCGTCCAGGTCGAGCAGCCGGGCGGCGACCGCGTACTCGTTGTTGAGGTCGGTGCCGAACATCGGCGGGTCGTCGCTGTTGACGGTCACCAGCACACCGGCTTCCACCATCTCCTTGATGGGGTGCTCATCGAGGGTCGCGACGGCGCGGGTGGCGATGTTGGAGGTCGGGCAGACCTCCAGCGCGATGCGCTGCTCGGCCAGGTGGGCCAGCAGCTTGGGGTCCTGCGGGGCGCTGGTGCCGTGGCCGATGCGCTCCGCGCCCAGATCGTTCAGCGCGTCCCAGATGGTGCCGGGGCCGGTGGTCTCGCCCGCGTGCGGGACGGAGTGCAGTCCGGCAGCGATCGCACGGTCGAAGTACGGCTTGAACTGCGGCCGTGGCACCCCGATCTCGGGGCCGCCGAGGCCGAACGAGACCAGTCCGTCGGGGCGCAGGTCGACGGCGAGCCGGGCGGTCTCCGCCGCCGCGTCGAGTCCGGCCTCGCCCGGGATGTCGAAGCACCACCGCAGCACCACTCCGAGCTCCGCCTCCGCTGCCTTCCGGGCGTCCTCGATGGCCTCCATGAAGCCCTGCTCGGGGATGCCCCGGCGGGTCGAGCTGAAAGGCGTGATGGTCAGCTCCGCGTAGCGGATGTTCTGCCGGGCCATGTCACGGGCGACCTCGAAGGTCAGCAGGCGCACGTCCTCGGGGGTGCGGACCAGGTCCACGACGGACAGGTAGACCTCGATGAAGTGCGCGAAGTCCGTGAAGGTGAAGTATTCGGCGAGCGCGGCCGGATCGGTGGGTACCTTGGAGTCCGGGTGCCGGGCGGCGAGCTCGGACACGATGCGCGGGGAAGCCGATCCGACGTGGTGGACGTGCAGCTCCGCCTTGGGCAGCCCGGCGATGAAGGGGTGCAGATCGGTCATCGGGTCCTCCGTGGGTGCTGGGCCGTCCCGTCAGGGATCATCGTAGGCGGGCTGTCTGGGGCCTTGCGCGGCGCCCGTAGCATGAGCAGTTCACGATGGGGGAGGACGACACATGCAAGAGCAGAGTGACCGGCTGCCGGCCGGCCACACCCCGAGCGACCCTTGGGCTCCACCGGAGCACAGCGCCTCGCAAGGGGGACGGGGACAGTCCGGTGGGATCGACCTCGGCAAGTCCACGGCGCCGGCGAGTCCGCCGGCCCAGGATGTCCAGGACGCGCCCCCGGCCGGTCGCGGTGTGCATGACCAGCCGACGCTTACCGCGATGCCCGGCACGGACAGCGGTACGGGTCCGGCGGACGCATCCGCGCCCACGGGAACCGGTGCGGTGCCGCCGCCGCCCACGGCCCCGGGCGGGCCGGGGCAGGCCGCCCCCGGAGCGTATGGCTACCCTGCGGCGCAAGGGCCCGCGACTTCCGGATACGGATACCCCGGGTACCCGGGCTCTGCCGGGCAGCCCGGCTACCCCGGATACACCGGTTCCTGGGGTGTCACCGCGCAGCCGCAGAACGGTTTCGGCACCGCCGCGATGGTGCTCGGGATCATCGCGGTGTGCGGCTTCTTCTGCTACGGCATCCCCAGTCTGATCCTGGGCGTGCTGGCGCTGATCTTCGGCATCCTGGGTCGCAAGCGGTACGTGCGGGGCCAGGCGACCAACAAGGGCCAGGCCCTCGCCGGGATCATCCTCGGTTCCATCGGGATCGTGTTGGGGGCCGCCTTCCTCACGCTCATAGTGTGGGCGTTCGCGAACCACGAGCGATGGGACGAGGAGAACTACGACAGCGGGGTGGAAGACGACCCCTGGTCGACGACCCTGGTCGTGTCCGGGACCCCTCGCTGACGGACGGGCCACCCGGGCGGGCCCCCGCACCGCCTGGCCCGTCCCCTCCTCGGCGCCGTCGTCCCGCCTTCCCGCCATGCCCGGTCGGGGCACCCGCACGTCCGGTCGGCACGTCCGTTCGGTAGGGCACCGTCGCCTGCCGCGCCCCGATACCCCCGCCCCCGGAAGGACCGCCGCCCCGGCGGTACGACCGCCTGCCACCTCAGCCGGTCGTCCCCGAGGCCGTCACCGATGCCGCTCCGGCACCCGCCGCGTTACGTCCCGTCGTCACCGATGCCGCTCCGGCACCCGCCGCGTTACGTCCCGTCGTCACCGACGCCGCTCCGGCACCCGCCGCGCTACGCCCCGGCGCCACCGCCAGCCGGAGACGACACCCCCGCCCGCAGCCGCTCACGTGCCTCCATCAGCGCGAACCCCAGCAGATTCCGCCCGCGCCAGCGCGCCGGATCGCTGACCCGCTCGTCGTCCGCGGCGAGCCCGATGCCCCAGATCCGGTCCATGGGGCTCGCCTCCACCAGCACGCGGTCGCCGGTGGACAGCAGGTAGGAGCGCAGCCGCGGGTCCTGCGAGAACTTGTGCACACTGCCCGCCACCACGATCGCGAAGCGCTGACGTGCCCATATCTCCTCGCTGAAGCCGCGCACCATCCGGCCCGCCTTCTTCGCCAGCGCCGGATTCGGCGCCTCCACAGCCTGCCGCTCCGCCTCCGTGTCGCCGAAGAGCCGTGCCTTCTCAGCCATCATCCAGTGCTCGGCGGTCGCATACTCGATTCCATCGGCGGTGAACGGCGACGGCCACCACTGGCTCAGGCAGGCGGGCCCGATCTCGCCTTCGCGGCGTGCTGTGTGCCCCCAAAAGTAAAGAAACTTCAGCCGCTCGCCGCCGCTGATCCGCTCGATCAGGGACTCGGTGGTCATCTCAGTGCTCCCCATGCACGTGAGTGTGGCATTCGCCACTGACACTCCGTACCGGTAGAGGCACTGTGACGCGACACATGGTCAACCGAATCCGTCGCGTAACCAAAAGGCAACTACGGAATCACTTGTTGGAGGACTATCCCTCTGTCAGGATCGGCACTCAATTCGAGCTGGAACAACGGAGAGCGTCATGGGCAACCGCTTCCAGGCACAGGACCGCTTCGCGGACGGCGCGCAGTACGTCGGCGGCCGGCTGCGTCCGGGCACATCAGGACGACATCACGCCGTGGTCGATCCCGCCACCGGAGAGCAGGTCCTCGCATACGAGCTGGCCGGCACGGCGGATGTCGACGCCGCCGTCGCCGCCGCACGGGAGGCGTTCCCCGGCTGGGCGGGCGCCACCCCGGGCGAGCGCTCCGACGCCCTGCACCGCTTCGCCTCCGTGCTGGCCGAGCAGGCCGAGGACCTCGCCCAGGCCGAGTCCCTGCAGTGCGGAAAGCCGATCAAGCTGAGCCGTGAGTTCGACGTACCGGGCACGGTGGACAACGCGGCCTTCTTCGCCGGGGCCGCGCGCCATCTCCAGGGCCAGTCCGCCGGTGAGTACAGCGGTGACCACACCTCTTACGTACGCCGGGAACCGATCGGTGTCGTCGGCTCCATCGCACCGTGGAACTACCCGCTCCAGATGGCCGCCTGGAAGGTGCTCCCGGCCATTGCCGCGGGCAACACCATCGTGCTCAAGCCCGCTGAGATCACCCCGCTGACCTCGCTGATGTTCGCCCAGGCCGCCACCGAGGCAGGCATCCCGGACGGTGTGGTCAACGTCGTCACCGGGAGCGGAAGGGAAGCCGGAGAGCACCTCGTCGGGCACCCGGACGTGGCCATGACCTCGTTCACCGGCTCCACTCCCGTCGGCAAGCGCGTCGCCGAGGTCGCCACGGCCACCGTCAAGCGGCTCCATCTGGAGCTCGGCGGCAAGGCGCCGTTCGTGGTGTTCGATGACGCGGACCTGGAGGCCGCAGTGCACGGCGCGGTCGCGGGCGCGCTGATCAACAGCGGCCAGGACTGCACCGCTGCCACCCGCGCCTATGTGCAGCGCCCGCTCTATGACGCCTTCGTCGCGGGAGTAGCCGATCTGATGGCGAGCGTGCGGCTCGGCGACCCCTTCGACCCCGCCACCGACCTCGGACCGCTGGTCTCCCATGCCCAGCGCGACCGCGTCGCCGGATTCGTGGACCGGGCCCGTTCGTACGCCACCGTGGTCACCGGCGGCCAGGTGCCCGGCGGGGACCTGGAGAAGGGCGCGTACTACCTGCCGACCCTGATCGCCGGGGCGGCCCAGGACAGCGAGGTCGTCCAGAGCGAGATCTTCGGCCCGGTGCTGGTCGTCCTCCCCTTCGACTCGGACGACGAGGGGATCAGGCTCGCCAACGACACGCCGTACGGTCTGGCCGCGTCCGCCTGGAGCCGCGACGTGTACCGCGCGGGCCGGGCCACCCGCGAGATCAAGTCGGGCTGTGTCTGGATCAACGACCACATCCCGATCATCAGCGAGATGCCGCACGGCGGATACAAGGCCAGCGGCTTCGGCAAGGACATGTCGGTGTACTCCTTCGAGGAGTACACGCAGGTCAAGCATGTGATGTACGACAACACCGCAGTGGTCAGGAAGGACTGGCACCGCACGATCTTCGGTGACCGGTAGCCGACAACCGGCGAGCGGTATGCGACGAGCGGCTCCCGCCGCGTGGCCCAGCCGCAGTTTCAGCGGCGAAGCACCCCCTTATAGGGCACACGATTCCCCCGGAAGGGCACAGCGCATGATGCAGTACCAGCCCGAGCAGCTCTCGGCGGCCCAGCAGGCAGCGATACGGCGGAGCATGGCCGGCGGCAGGGGAGCCCTCTCCCGCCGCTCACTGCTGCGCGCGTCCGGTGCCGGCGCGCTCACCATCGGTGGCATGGGCGCACTGAGCGCCTGCGGGATCCCGCCGGCCAAGCGGGAGGGCGACGCGGCCGCCGCGTCCGACGACCACTCGAAGCAGGAGAAGCAGCTGAGCTTCTCCAACTGGACCCAGTACATCGACATCAGCGACGACGAGAAGAGCCGTCCCAGCCTGAACGCGTTCACCAAGCGCACCGGGATCCAGGTCAAGTACACCGAGGACATCAACGACAACGTCGAGTTCTTCGGGAAGATCAGGCCTCAGCTCGCGGCCGGCCAGGACACCGGGCGCGATCTGATCTGTGTCACCGACTGGCTCGCCGCCCGCATGATCCGGCTCGGCTGGGCGCAGAAGCTCGACCCTTCCAACCTCCCGAACGCGTACGCGCATCTCTCGCCGCAGTTCCGCAGCCCCGACTGGGACCCCGGCCGGGCCTACTCGTACCCCTGGACCGGTATCTCGACCGTCATCGCCTACAACTCCAAGGCGACCGGTGGCCGCAAGATCGAGAGCGTCTCGCAGCTCTTCGACGACCCGGCGCTCAAGGGCCGGGTCGCCTGTCTGTCCGAGATGCGCGACACCATCGGCATGACGCTGCTCGACATGGGCAAGGACCCCGCCAAGGTCACCGACGACGACTACAACGCGGCGATCGCGCGGGTGCAGAAGGCCGTCGACAAGAAGCAGATCCGCCGCTTCACCGGCAACGACTACACGTCGGACCTCGACAAGGGTGATATCGCCGCCTGTCTGGCCTGGGCTGGAGACCTCGTCCAACTGCGGGTCGACAACCCCTACATCCGGTTCGTGATCCCCGACGCCGGCTACATGACCTCCAGCGACAATCTGCTGGTCCCGGCCAAGGCGCGGCACAAGACCAACGCCGAGAAGCTCATCGACTACTACTACGAGCTCCCGGTCGCGGCCCAACTCGCCGCCTACATCAACTACGTGTGCCCGGTCGAGGGAGTGGGCCCCGAGCTCGCCAAGATCGACCCGGAGCTCGCCAAGAACACCCTGATCCTCCCGGACAAGGCCATGGCGGCCAAGTCTCACTCCTTCCGCTCGCTGAGCAGCAAGGAAGAGACGGCGTACGAGGAGAAGTTCGCCAAGCTCATCGGCGCCTAATCGTTTCTGCGCCCCTGCCTGCACCCCCTGCTCCTGCTCGCCCTAGAACACCGGGACCGCGACCCATGACAGACAAGACCGCCGGCGGCGACGTCCGACTCTCCGGGATCAGCAAGACCTACGGCTCCTTCACCGCCGTACACCCGCTCGACCTGACCGTGCCCCAGGGATCCTTCTTCGCCCTGCTCGGCGCCTCCGGCTGCGGCAAGACCACCACTCTGCGAATGATCGCCGGCCTGGAGGACCCCACCACCGGCACCGTCTTCCTCGGCGACCGGGACGTCACGGACCTGCCCCCGTACAAGCGCCCCGTCAACACCGTCTTCCAGAGCTACGCGCTCTTCCCGCATCTGAACATCCACGAGAACGTCGCCTTCGGACTGCGCCGCCGCGGCATCAGGTCGGTGAAGAAGCAGGTGGACGAGATGCTCGAACTCGTCCAGCTCGGCGACAAGTCCAAGCACAAGCCGCACCAGCTCTCCGGCGGCCAGCAGCAGCGCGTCGCCGTCGCCCGCGCCCTGATCAACCACCCGCAGGTGCTGCTGCTGGACGAGCCGCTCGGCGCCCTCGACCTGAAGCTGCGCCGCCAGATGCAGCTTGAGCTGAAGCGCATCCAGACCGAGGTCGGCATCACCTTCGTCCATGTCACCCACGACCAGGAGGAGGCCATGACCATGGCCGACACGGTCGCGGTGATGAACGGTGGCCGGGTCGAGCAACTCGGTGCCCCCGCCGAGCTCTACGAGAACCCGCAGACCACCTTCGTGGCCAACTTCCTCGGCACCTCCAACCTCATCGAGGCCGAGGTGGTCGAGGTCAGCGGCGAAGACATCCTGGTCAGCGCCCCGGACGCCAAGCTGCGGCTGCCCGCCGCGCGTACCGCGACCCAGCCCCGCTCCGGCGGCAAGCTGCTCGTCGGCGTACGGCCGGAGAAGATCTCGCTCGTGCACGCCGACGACGCGGGCAGCATCCCCGAGGGCCGCAACCGCTTCACCGGAAGGATCGCCGACTCCAGCTTCATCGGCGTCTCCACCCAGTTCGTCATCGACAGCCCGGTCTGCCCGGAGCTGGAGGTGTACGTGCAGAACGTCGAGCGCGACGCACGCCTCAGCCCCGGCGCCGAGGTCGTGCTGCACTGGAACCCGGAGCACACCTTCGGCCTGGACGCGGCGCAGGACATCGACGCGGGTGTCGAGACCGTGGAGGAGGCAGCATGACGACCGCCTCCCAGACCGCCGCGGCACCACCCGACCCGGGGCAGGCGCCGGGCCCGGTCGTACGCAAGCCGTCGCTGCGCAGGGCGCTGGTGCCGTACTGGCTGCTGCTGCCGGGCATCCTGTGGCTGGTCGTCTTCTTCGCTCTCCCGCTGGTCTACCAGGCGTCGACCTCGGTGCAGACCGGCTCACTGGAGCAGGGCTTCAAGGTCACCTGGCATTTCCAGACCTACTGGGACGCGCTGACCGAGTACTACCCGCAGTTCCTGAAGTCGCTGCTCTACGCGGGCACGGCCACGTTCCTGTGCCTGCTGCTCGGCTATCCGCTGGCGTACCTGATCGCGTTCCGGGCGGGCCGCTGGCGCAATCTGCTGCTGGTGCTGGTCATCGCCCCGTTCTTCACCAGCTTCCTGATCCGTACGCTCGCCTGGAAGACGATCCTCGCCGACGGCGGCCCGGTGGTGGACGTGCTCAACACCATCGGTTTCCTGGACGTCACCAGCTGGCTGGGGATGACCGAGGGCAGCCGGGTGCTGGCCACCCCGCTCGCGGTCGTCACGGGTCTGACGTACAACTTCCTGCCGTTCATGATCCTTCCGCTGTACACCTCGCTGGAGCGGATCGACACCCGGCTCCACGAGGCCGCCGGAGACCTGTACGCCAAGCCGTCGACGGTCTTCAGGAAGGTGACCTTCCCGCTGTCGATGCCAGGAGTCGTCTCCGGAACGCTGCTGACCTTCATTCCGGCCAGCGGTGACTATGTCAACGCCGAACTGCTCGGCTCCACCGACACCCGGATGATCGGCAATGTCATCCAGTCGCAGTTCCTGCGGGTGCTCGACTATCCGACCGCGGCAGCGCTGTCGTTCATCCTCATGGCAGTCGTGCTGATCATGGTGACTGTCTACATCCGCCGGGCAGGGACGGAGGACCTGGTCTGATGAGTCTGGTGCGCTGGATACGGCGGAATCTCGTCGTGCTCGTGGGCCTGCTGACGCTGGCCTATCTGATCCTGCCGAACATCATCGTGATGGTGTTCTCCTTCAACAAACCGGCCGGGCGCTTCAACTACTCCTGGCAGCAGTTCTCCACCGACGCCTGGAAGGACCCGTGCGGTGTCGCCGACATGTGCGACTCGCTCAGTCTGTCGCTGTGGATCGCCCTCTGGGCGACCATCGGCGCCACCATCCTCGGCTCGATGATCGCCTTCGCGCTGGTCCGCTACCGCTTCCGGGCGCGCGGCGCGATCAACTCGCTGATCTTCCTGCCGATGGCGATGCCCGAGGTCGTCATGGCCGCCTCGCTGCTGACCCTCTTCCTCAACCTGGGTGCGGAGCTCGGCCCGACGACCATCCTCATCGCGCACACCATGTTCTGCCTCAGCTTCGTGGTGGTTGCCGTCAAGGCACGCGTGCTGTCGATGGACCCGAGGCTGGAGGAGGCCGCCAAGGACCTCTACGCGGGACCCGTCCAGACCTTCCTGCGGGTCACCCTGCCGATCGCCGCGCCGGGTATCGCCGCCGGCGCGATGCTGTCCTTCGCGCTGTCGTTCGACGACTTCATCATCACCAACTTCAACTCGGGCAACACCGTCACGTTCCCCATGTTCGTCTGGGGTTCGGCCCAGCGCGGTACGCCCGTCCAGATCAACGTCATCGGTACGGCCATGTTCGCCATCGCCGTTGTCGTCGTGGTCACCGCCCAGGTCATCACCAACCGGCGGAAGAAGACCGCACTGCCCTAGGCCCTGGCCCTGGCAGGACACGCAGCACAAGGCCCGGGGCCGCCACCGGCCCCGGCCGAGCTCCGAAGGAGTGGGAACCATGGCCCCAGCAGCCATGACCTTTGCCTCATCACTCTCCGACGCCCAGCCCGTCGCCTTCTGGCTGGAAGACCCCGGCAAGCCCGCCGCCCTGCCGGCGCTCACCCGCGACGAGCGGACCGACCTGCTCGTCATCGGCGGCGGCTACAGCGGACTGTGGACAGCCCTCATCGCCAAGGAACGCGATCCCGGCCGGGACGTCGTACTGGTCGAGGGCCGTGAGGTGGGCTGGGCCGCCTCAGGCCGCAACGGCGGCTTCTGCGCCGCGTCCCTCACCCACGGCCTCGGCAACGGCCTCGCCCGCTGGCCCGGCGACATGGCGCGGCTCGAGGACATGGGCGCGCGCAATCTGGACGCCATCGAGCAGTCGGTCGCCACCTACGGCATCGACTGCGAGTTCGAGCGCACCGGCGAGATCGACGTCGCCACCGAACCCCATCAGCTCGAGGAGCTCCACGAGCTGTACGAGGAGGCGGACAGCGCCGGTCTGGCCGGCGGCATGGAACTGCTCGACCGCGACGCGGTACGCGCGGAGGTCGACTCGCCGACCTTTCTCGGCGGTCTGTGGGACCGCACCGGAGTCGCCATGCTGCACCCGGCGAAGCTCGCCTGGGGCCTCAAGCAGGCCTGCCTGGACCGCGGGGTGCGCATCTACGAGAACACCCGTGCTCTCCAGCTCTCGTCGTCCGGTGCCGAAGTGGCCGTCCGCACCCCGTACGGCAGGGTCTTCGCCCGGCAGGCCGCGCTGGGTACGAACGTCTTCCCGTCGCTGGTCAAGCGTCTGCGCCCGTACGTCGTCCCGGTGTACGACTACGCCCTGATGACCGAGCCGCTGTCGGCGGCCCAACTGGACGCCGTCGGCTGGAAGCGCCGCCAGGGACTCGGCGACAGCGCCAACCAGTTCCACTACTTCCGGATCACCGCCGACCACCGCATCCTGTGGGGCGGCTACGACGCCATCTATCCCTTCGGAGGCCGGGTCAGCGCCGACCGGGACCACCGTCCGGAGACCTATCTGAAACTGGCGGGCCAGTTCTTCACCTGCTTCCCGCAACTGGAGGGACTGCGCTTCACCCACGCGTGGGGCGGCGCGATCGACACCTGCTCCCGCTTCTCGGCGTTCTTCGGTACGACGCACGGCGGGAAGGTCGCATACGCCACCGGCTACACCGGGCTCGGCGTGGGCGCGACCCGCTTCGGCGCCGATGTGATGCTCGACCTGCTCGCCGGGGAGCGCACCGAGCGCACCGAGCTGGAAATGGTCCGAAGCAAGCCCATGCCGTTCCCGCCGGAGCCGGTCGCCTGGGCGGGCATCGGCATCACCAAGTGGTCACTGGCCCGTGCGGACGAGCGGGGCGGTAAGCGCAATCTGTGGTTGCGGACGATGGACCGGCTGGGGCTCGGCTTCGATTCCTGACCGCCGACGACGCTGTGGCCTCGGGCCGACCGGCCGCCGAGTCCGGCTAACCAGCCGGTCGGCCCGAGCGCTCCGGCACGTCGGCGTCCCGTCCCCCTATGGCGTTGCGGCTCGCGGCTTCGACGCGTACTCCGGCAAGGGCAAGCCGTAATCCCCTCGTGGACCCGGGCCGGTCCCTCGCCAGGACCTCCGCGGGTCAGCGGCCTGACCCCGTCCCGTCACAGCACCGGCCGCGTCGCCGGGCGCGCCAGACCCGTGCCGCCGATCTCGCGGCGATCAGCAGGATGGCCGCCAGGCACCAGCTGCCGAGCACGTCCAAGGGCCAGTGGTATCCCCGCAGGACGAGCCCGGCGCCGGTGCCGAGCGTGGCGAGCGCCGCCGTGGCCCCGGCGGTCAGGGCCGCGGCCCTGTTGCGTGTGGCTGCCGACAGCAGCAGGGCCGCGGCGGCGTATGCCACCATCGCCGTCGCCGCATGCCCCGAGGGGTAGTAGCCGGGCTCGCCGGTGAGCGGCCCCGGGCGGTCGACCAGGGCCTTGAGCGGAGCGACCAGGGCAGGGACGAGGGCCATCGCGACCCCTGCGGCCAGCGCCTCGGCCCGTCGCCGGCGATACACGGCCCAAGCTGCGGCCACGGCCAGCACCGGCAGCGCGACCGCCATGTTGCCGAGATCGGCGAGGAATTCGGTGAGCCGGACCGGGCCGGTGCCCACCACCGCTCGTTCGATCCGCTCGTCGAGGGCGCGGAGGGGGCCGTGGACAGCGATCTGCCAGGTGGTGAGCGCCCAGACGGCGACCGCGAGGACCACGCCGAGGGTCGAGGGGGAAACAGCCGACCGCCCCGGAACAGGGGGGTTGGCTCCGAGGCGGTCGTCCTGACCGGTGCACCGCGCGCCCCGGGGGGTTTGGGGCGGGCGGCCGTCCGATCGGTGAGGATTTCCGGAGCCGCTGGCTCCAGTGGTGTGCGCGAGGGCACGGCCAGAACGGGGCTGGGGAGGCTCCGGCCTGGAACCGCCCGCAGTTCCCTGCGAGCGGGGTGTTTCTCTCATCTGCGCAAACCGTACGGCAGCAGGAGGGGGACCGACAGCCGGAACGCCATCCCGCCATCGCCCCCCCACACCTTCTTCACAGAGAGCGCGCGATTACTCGGGGTCACCCCGGAGTCGCGGTCTCAGATCCCCGCGAACGCCGCCTCGATGATGTCCAGGCCCTCGTTGAGCAGGTCCTCGCCGATCACCAGCGGCGGCAGGAAGCGGAGCACATTGCCGTACGTGCCGCAGGTGAGCACCACGACGCCCTCGGCGTGGCAGGCCTTGGCGAGTGCGCCGGCCGCCTCCGGGTTCGGCTCCTTGGTGGCCGGGTCCTTCACCAGCTCGATGGCGATCATGGCGCCGCGACCGCGGATGTCGCCGATGATCTCGTACTTCTCCTGCATGGCGGCGAGGCGGCCCTTCATGAGCTCCTCGATGCGCTTGGCCTTGCCGTTGAGGTCCTGCTCGCGCATGGTCTCGATGGCGCCGAGCGCACCCGCGCAGGCCACCGGGTTTCCGCCGTACGTACCGCCCAGACCGCCCGCGTGCGCGGCGTCCATGATCTCGGCGCGGCCGGTGACGGCGGCCAGCGGCAGACCGCCGGCGATGCCCTTCGCGGTGGTGATCAGGTCGGGGACGACACCCTCGTCCTCACAGGCGAACCACTGGCCGGTGCGGCAGAAACCGGACTGGATCTCATCGGCGACGAAGACGATGCCGTTGTCGTTGGCGAACTTCACGAGCGCCGGGAGGAAGCCCTTGGCCGGCTCGATGAAGCCACCCTCGCCGAGCACCGGCTCGATGATGATCGCGGCGACGTTCTCGGCGCCGATCTGCTTGCTGATCTGGTCGATGGCCTGGGCGGCGGCTTCCGGGCCGCAGTTCTCCGGGCCGGTCGGCCAGCGGTAGCCGTAGGCGACCGGGACGCGGTAGACCTCGGGTGCGAACGGGCCGAAGCCGTGCTTGTACGGCATGTTCTTGGCCGTCAGCGCCATCGTGAGGTTGGTGCGGCCGTGGTAGCCGTGGTCGAAGACCACGACCGCCTGGCGCTTGGTGTGCGCACGGGCGATCTTGACGGCGTTCTCGACGGCCTCCGCGCCCGAGTTGAACAGCGCGGACTTCTTGGCGTGGTCGCCGGGGGTGAGCTCGGCGAGGGCCTCGCAGACCTCCACGTAGCCCTCGTAAGGGGTGACCATGAAACAGGTGTGGGTGAAGTCCTGGAGCTGGGCCGAGGCCCGGCGTACGACGGCTTCGGCGGACGCGCCCACGGAGGTCACGGCGATACCGGAGCCGAAGTCGATCAGACGGTTGCCGTCGACGTCCTCGATGATGCCGCCGCCGACGCGGCTGGTGAACACCGGCAGCACGGAACCCACGCCACCCGCGACCGCGGCGAGACGACGGGTCTGCAGCTCCTGCGACTTCGGGCCGGGAATGGCGGTGACGACGCGGCGCTCCTGCGGGATGTCGGTCATGGGGGCTCCTGGTGTCTTTCGGACGCACTACTTCTTTCTTCGCAGGCTAGGGCTGGTCCGGGGGGTCCGGCATGCTCCGTTCGGGAGTAGTGGGGACGTGTCGTTGTCCGTGACGGACATGAACGGGCACACACAGGCCGTACTGCCCGGCGCGGGGCCCCTGCGCCGGGTCGACCGCAGCGCACCGACAGCGCACCCTCGGTGCCTCCAGGGTGCACCCGCAGCGCTGCCGGGGCGCGCCACCGTGTCCCCAGGCCACACGCTCAGCGCACGCACGGCGCGCCCGCGCAGGCCGGGATCCTGCCGCAGGTCGCTGAACTCCCCGCCGCCTGCCACTAGATTGACGGTGGCACAGACGAGGTCCTGGCTGGTCAGGGGGCAGGGTTCATGGACACCGACGGCACCTACGACGCTCATGGCACGCGCACGGGCGGCTCGCACTCCGTCCCGCGTCCGGCGAGCCCACCGCCCATGCCGAGCGTGCCGCCTGTGCCCCCGGCCGTACCTCCGGCTCCCGTCCACGCCCCCGCAGGGGCGATCGGCGGTTCCCTCGCCGACTGGCTGCGCACACCCCGTCCGCAGGCCGGGCCCGGGGTATGGCGGCTGGGGCATCAGCCGCGGCCGGAGCAGGAACCGGAACCGATCCCGACGCGGCGGTTGTTCTCGGGGGCGGTCATCGCGCTGCTCAGCGGGTGGCTGCTGTGGTCGCTGCTGTGGAACGGTTACCTCGGCCGCTACTGGATCTGGCCGCTGCTCGTGCTGACCCCCGACTCCTGGCGGACCGATGCAGCGCTCTGGGACGCGGCAAGCATGGCGTACTACGCCCTCGTCGGCGGTGGACTGCTGATCTTCTTCGCCCGGGTCGGGCACATTCCGGAGATCTGGCGGCGGTACGCCCGCAGGCCGGTCAGACCCGCTCCGCCGCCACGGCCCCAGAAGGACCCCGCCGACTGGCCCGAGCTGCGCGCCGCCGGGCTCGACGACACGGCGCGGGTTCTCGCCGATGCGACCAGGGATGGCGCTCTCGGCGATGTCGACTACGCCCGGATCCGGCGAGCCTGGCAGGGCGTGCGCGCACGTCCCGAGCGACTGCCCGCCTTCGCCGACGCCGTCCGCGGCGAGGGGCCCGCCGCCTGTGCCCATCCTTCAGGTGAGCGGGACCTGCCTGTCCGAACGGTCACCCACGACCTCGCCACCGGGCAGGTGCGCATCGGCACCGCCGCCGACCACCCCCGCAACCCCTACGCCCGCCGCACCACCGGTGTCGCCCTCGAACCGGCCCTCCTCGGTACCTCGCTGCTCGCTGTCGGCCCCTCAGGCTCAGGAAAGACCGTGCGCCTGATCCGCCCGGTGGCCGAGGCGATGTGCCTTCAGGCCCTCACCAACCGGGCCGCTGTGGTCGCCGTCGGGGCCCATGGCACGGCGCTCGGCCCCGACGAGGCCTTCGACCTGGTCATCGCTCCCGGGCGGCCCGACTCCACACACGACCTCGACCTCTACGGCGGCGCCGACGATCCCGACGAGGCCGCCCGGGTGCTCGCCGAGGCGCTCGTCGGGGATCTGACCGCCGACAGCCGCCGGGCCGCCACCGCACTCGCCCAGCTCATCGGCCCGTACCGCAGCGTCCACGGCCACTTCCCCGCCGTGTCCGACCTGCGTGATCTCGTCGGCGGGGCGCCCGAGGCCGTCCGCGCCCTGCGCGTCGCGCTCGAAGCAGCCGGGGAGGCGTCCCAGTTGAGGGAGCTGGACGCGCGCGAGCGGCAGTCGAAGCGCTCGGACGACGTCGGTGTCCTGCTCGCCGAACGGATCGCGTTCCTCGACCGTCCCGCCTTCGCACGGTTCTTCCGTACCCGCGAGGCGGACCGCCAGTTCTCGCTGCGGGCCATCGAGCTCCCGCTGCGGGTCCGCGTGGACCTGCCGGAGCGGGGTCACTCGGAGGCGTCCCGGATCATCGCGCGGCTGGTCCTGGCCCAGTTCACCGAGGCCGCGCTGGGGCGCGCGGACCGTTCCCTCTTCGCCTGCCTGGTCATGGACGACGCCACCCACACCCTCACCGCCGACGCGGTCCGGGCGGTCCAGCGACTGCGCTCGGCGAACGCCGGGGTGGTGCTCGCGCTACGGACGCTGGAAGACGTGCCCGAGGCGCTGCGCGGCCCGCTGCTCGGCGCGGTCGGCTGCCGGATGGCCTTCGCCGGGCTCGGTCCCTGGGACGGGGGGCGTTTCGCCGAGGCCTGGGGCACGGAATGGGTGCAGACCCGGGATGTCACCAACCGGCAGATCATCTCGGACGAGCCGCTCACCAAGGCGCTGCATTTCATGCGGCGGCTGGTGACCGGGAAGAACGCCACCGCCGAGGCCGTCACCGTCCGCGAGGTCGAGCGGCAGCGCTGGCCGGCCTCCGAACTCGCGCACTCCCTGCCGGCCGGACACGCGGTGCTGTCGCTCACGTCGGTGCGGGGCGAGCACGCGCCGCCGGTGCTGGTCGATCTGCGTACCTGAGTCAGAAGCCGCAAACCCAGGACAGGCGTCCCACCCACTCATACGGCCTGGCAGAATTGGGCTTGCCGTTCATACGGGACGGCGAAAAACTCCTTTCGTCGAAAGCCCGCGGTCCCATGCCGGTCACCCTTGCCTCGCTCGTCCAGCACTCCGCGCTGAAGCTGACGGTGCGCGCCGGGGAAGACCGCCTCGAAACGCCCGTGCGCTGGGCGCACGTCAGCGAGCTCGCCGACCCCGTGCCCTACATGGAGGGCGGCGAGCTTCTCCTCGTCACCGCGATGACCCTGGACGCCGCCGACGAGGAAGCCATGCGGCGCTATGTGCGGCGGCTGGACGGCGCCGGGGTCGTCGGGCTCGGGTTCGCCGTCGGCGTCAATTACGACGACATCCCCGAGGCCCTGCTGCGGGCGGCCCGGGAAGCGGATTTCCCGCTGCTCGAAGTGCCCCGCCGCACACCCTTCCTGGCCATCAGCAAGGCCGTGTCGGCCGCCATCGCCGCCGACCAGTACCGCGCCGTCACGGCGGGTTTCGAGGTCCAGCGCGAGCTCACCCGTGCCACGCTCGCCGACGGGCCCGCCGCGCTGCTGGCCAGGCTGGCCGCCCATGTCGACGGCTGGGCCGCCCTCTATGACGCCTCAGGGTCGGTCGTGGCCGCCGCCCCGGAATGGGCCACCCGGCGCGCGGCGCGGCTCACCGGCGATGTGTCCCGGTTGAGCGAGCGGCCCGCGCCGGCGAGCGCGGTCGTCGGCGGTACGGACGACCGGGTGGAGCTCCAGTCGCTCGGCACCGGGAGGCGCGTACGGGGTGTACTCGCCGTGGGCACCGGCGCCCCGCTGGGCACCGCGGAGCGATACGCGGTGCACTCCGCGGTGGCCCTCCTCACGCTGACCACCGAGCGTTCGCGCTCGCTTCAGGCCGCCGAGCAGCGCCTCGGCGCCGCGGTGCTCCAGCTGATGCTCGCAGGCCAGCCCGACCACGCCCGCGCGGTCGCCGGGGACCTGTACGGAGCCCTGCTCGACGCCCCGTTCCGGTTGCTGATCGCCGAACGGGTCGGCGAACCGGACCCCGCCGCCGCGCCTCCTCTGCCCGCACTCGCCGAATCCGTGGAGTCCGCCGCGGCACGGTCCGGCGAGACCGTGCTGACCGTGCCCGAGGGCGACGGCCGGCTTGTCGTCCTCGCCGCCGACGGGGGAGAGGTGCTCAGCGGCTGCGAGAGCTACGCCGAACGGAAGGCCGAGGAGTCCGGAGTCGTCATCGGCCTGTCGGGCCCGTCCGGTCCGATCGCCGCAGCAGCGGCGTACAAGCAGGCCGAGCAGGCGCTCTCGGTCGCCAGGCGCCGCGGCCGCGCCCTCGTAGAGCATGAGGAGCTGGCCGCCGGATCCGTCCTCCCGCTCCTCGCCGACGACGCCGTACGGGCCTTCGCAGACGGGATGCTGCGCGCACTGTACGAGCACGACGCGACCGGCCGCGGCGATCTCGTGGCCTCCCTGCGGGCCTGGCTCTCCCGCCATGGCCAGTGGGACGCGGCAGCGGCTGACCTGGGCGTGCACCGGCACACCCTGCGCTACCGCATGCGCCGGGTCGAGGAGATCCTCGGCCGCTCGCTGGACGACCCGGACGTCCGGATGGAGCTCTGGCTGGCGCTCAAAGCCACCGGCGACACGCCGTCGCACACCGAGCCCCGCACCGCACCGTAGGCCGGGGCGGCTCTCAGGCCCCGGCCGCGGCCCCCGCCCCCAGACGCCGGTTCCGCGCCCTCTCCGGTCCTTCCAGGCACCGTGTCCGGACGCGGGCCCGACCGCGCCCAACGCCGGTCCCCCAAGCACGTGGCCACTCGGGAGGCCCGGCCGAGGCCGAGCCCGTCTCCCAGCGCCAAATCCACCCCGTGGCCGGCAGCGCCGAGCCCGACCCCACGCCGGGCGCGCCCCGACTTCGAAGCCACATCCCCGTGCCCGGAGGCCGGAACCGCTGCCCTGCGGCACATCTCCTGCCCGAATCCGGGCAGAATTCTGGCGCTTGGGCGCTCTGATCTCTACCGTCCTGCTTCGTGACCACACGCGCTTCCCGCACCAGCACCCCCGCCGCCACCGGTACACCGGCCACCCCGCCGATCGAAGACGCGCCGCAGCGCCGTCGCGGGTCCGGAGCGGTCTGGGGCGCGCTCGCCATCGTGTACGTCGTCTGGGGTTCGACGTACCTCGCCATCCGCGTCGTCGTCGAGACGATGCCGCCGTTCCTGTCCACCGGCGCCCGCTTCCTCACGGCAGGAGTCGTACTTGCCGCGATCATCGCCTGGCGGCAGGGGCCGTCCGCCCTGAGGGCCACTCCGTCCCAGCTCGGCTCCGCCGCCCTGGTCGGCCTGCTGCTCCTGGTCGGCGGCAATTCCCTGGTGGTCCTCGCCGAGACATCCGTACCCTCGGGGCTCGCCGCCCTCCTCGTCGCCATCGTCCCCGCGTGGGTCGTGGTGCTCCGACGGTTCTCCGGCGAGCGGCCCGGCCTCGGCGCCTACGCCGGCGTCGCACTCGGGCTCGCCGGGCTGGCTGTGCTCACCCTGCCCGGACTCAGCGGCGATGTGCGCCTTTGGGGCGTACTGACTGTCGTGGCCGCGACCCTGATGTGGTCGGTCGGATCGTTCTCCTCGTCCCGCATCCCCATGCCCGCCAACCCCTTCGCCGCGAGTGCCTACGAGATGACGGCCGCGGGCATCGGCTGTCTGCTCCTCGGTCTGGGCCTGGGCGAGCAGCACGGCTTCGCGTTCACCGAGGTGTCCGCACGCTCCTGGACGGCGCTCGCCTACCTCGTGGTGTTCGGGTCGCTGATCGCGTTCACGGCGTACGCCTGGCTGCTCCAGTCCGCTCCGCTGTCGCTGGTCGCCACCTATGCGTACGTCAACCCCGTCGTCGCCGTACTCCTCGGTGCGCTGATCCTCGGCGAGGCGCTCACCTGGCCGATCGCGGTCGGTGGCGCGGTGGTGGTGGCGGGGGTCGGTCTCATCGTCAGCACGGAGCGCCGCCGCTGACCACTCACGCCGCCACCGACAGCACCACCGCTCCACCGATAGCGCCACCGCCGACACGCCGACCGCACCCACACCACTGCCGACGCGCCAAAGCGGCAGGAGCGCCACGGCGACCACTCCACCCCGGACAAACGCCATCCGCGGCGTATCGCCCTACCGTTTGGAGTGAAGAACCCTGCACAGCTCAGAACTGCTTCCGTACTACTTCCGAAGGGCCGGGACACATGACTTCCACCCACGCCTTCTGGCTCGCCGGCCGCCAGGCCACCGGTGAGACGACCTTCGATGTCACGTCCCCCTGGGACGGCCGGGTCGTGGGGGGGGGAGAGGGGGGGGCCCGCACCCCCAGCACGGGGTCGCAGCCCCCCCCCCACCCC
>NZ_JBHXFA010000029.1:9572-20981 GCF_042724175.1 Streptomyces sp. NPDC127084 | reverse complement strand
TTCGAGGTCCCGTCCCCCTGGGCGGGCGGTGTCGTCGGCAGGTTATCCGGGCCGACCGCGACCCAGGTCGAGGAGGCCGTCGCCGCCGCGCACGCTGTCGTGGACGAGTTCTCGGCGACACCCGCCCATGTACGCGCCGCGGCCCTCGACCATGTCTCGAAGCGGCTCGCCGAGCGCGCCGAGGAGATCGCCCAGCTGATCTCCGCCGAGAACGGCAAGCCCGTCAAGTGGGCCCGCGGCGAGGTCGGCCGCGCCGTCTCCGTCTTCCGCTTCGCCGCCGAAGAGGCCCGCCGCTTCAACGGCGGTGAGGCGCAGCGCCTCGACACCGACGCTGGCGGCCAGGGCCGGCTCGCGCTCACCCGCCGCTTCCCGAAGGGCGCCGTCCTCGGTATCGCGCCGTTCAACTTCCCGCTAAACCTGTGCGCCCACAAGATCGCCCCGGCCATCGCCGTCGGTGCCCCGATCATCCTCAAGCCGGCGCCTGCGACCCCGCTGTCCGGTCTGATCATCGGCGAGCTGCTGGCCGAGACCGAGCTGCCCGCCGGCTCCTGGTCCGTCCTGCCGGTGCCCAACGAGTCCATGCCCGCGCTGGTCCAGGACGAGCGGCTGCCGGTGATCTCCTTCACCGGTTCGGACAAGGTCGGCTACGCCATCGCGGAGTCCGTGCCCCACAAGCACTGCACCCTGGAGCTCGGCGGCAACGCCGCGGCCGTCGTCCTCGGTGACTGGTCGTCCGAGGAGGACCTGGACTGGGCGGCGACCCGGATCGCCACCTTCGCCAACTACCAGGGCGGCCAGTCCTGCATCTCCGTGCAGCGCGTCATCGCCGACAGCGCGGTCTACGACCGTCTCGTCCCGAAGATCGTCGCCGCCGTCGATCAGCAGGGCACCGGCGACCCGTCCGACGATGCCACCGATGTCGGCCCGCTCGTCAGTGAGGACGCGGCCAAGCGGGTCGAGTCCTGGGTCGACGAGGCCGTCGCCGGCGGCGCCAAGCTGCTGACCGGCGGCAAGCGCGACGGGGCGGCCTACGCCCCGACGGTGCTCGGCGACCTGCCCGCGAACGCGACCCTGGCCTGCGAGGAGGTCTTCGGGCCCGTGCTCACGCTGCACCGGGTCGACGGCGAGGCGGAGGCCTTCGCCGAGGTCAACAACTCCAAGTTCGGTCTCCAGACCGGTGTGTTCACCCGCGATCTCCAGACCGCCTTCCGCGCCCACCGGGCCCTCGAGGTCGGCGGCGTGATCATCGGCGATGTCCCGTCCTACCGCGCCGACCAGATGCCGTACGGAGGCGTCAAGCAGTCCGGCGTCGGCCGCGAGGGCGTCAAGTACGCGATGGACGACTACACCTACGAGCGGGTGCTGGTCCTCACCGGACTCGCCCTGTAGGCCCGCAGACCCGAAGACGAGTTCGGAGATTCGGACGGCCGGAGCCCGATGTGCGGGGGCTCCGGCCGTTTCCGTGTGGCCGCGAGTATCGCGAGTACCCCATTTCCCTCCCGGATCATCACGATTGCATCCGATACACCCGGCTGCCCCGCAAGACTGGTGAGGTGCTCCGGGATCGGGTAGATACGGACGAGTAGCACCGTGTGGTAGCTCCGCACGGCCGCCCCCGACGAAGCGGCGAGGTGAGTCCCTCATGTCCGCCCCATCCACACCGAAAACCGCACCCAAGGTCTCCGAACGCGAAGCCCGGCAGGTCGCCGAGGCCGCGCGCGAGCAGGGTTGGCGCAAGCCCAGCTTCGCCAAGGAACTCTTCCTGGGCCGCTTCCGGCTCGATCTGATCCATCCCCACCCGATGCCCTCGCCCGAGGAAGTCCAGCGCGGCGAGCAGTTCCTCGCCAAACTGCGCGACTTCTGCGAGACACGGATCGACGGCGCCCTGATCGAGCGTGAGGCGCGGATCCCCGACGAGGTCATCGCCGGACTCAAGGAGCTCGGCGCGCTCGGTATGAAGATCGACCCCAAGTACGGCGGTCTCGGGCTCACCCAGGTCTACTACAACAAGGCGCTGGCCCTGATCGGCTCCGCCAACCCCGCCGTCGGCGCGCTGCTTTCCGCCCACCAGTCCATCGGTGTACCGCAGCCTCTGAAACTCTTCGGCACCCAGGAGCAGAAGGACGCCTTCCTGCCGCGCTGCGCCCGCACGGACATCTCCGCGTTCCTGCTCACCGAGCCCGACGTGGGTTCCGACCCGGCACGCCTGGCCACCACGGCCGTGCCCGACGGCGACGACTACGTACTCGACGGCGTCAAACTGTGGACCACCAACGGTGTCGTCGCCGACCTGCTCGTCGTGATGGCCCGGGTGCCGAAGTCCGAAGGCCACAAGGGCGGTATCACCGCCTTCGTGGTCGAGGCGACCTCACCCGGCATCACGGTCGAGAACCGCAACGCCTTCATGGGGCTGCGCGGTATCGAGAACGGAGTCACCCGCTTCCACCAGGTGCGGGTCCCCGCGGCGAACCGTGTCGGCCCCGAGGGCTCCGGGTTGAAGATCGCGCTGACCACGCTCAACACCGGGCGCCTCTCGCTGCCCGCGATGTGCGTGGGGGCGGGCAAATGGTGTCTGAAGATCGCCCGTGAATGGGCGTCCGTGCGCGAGCAGTGGGGCAAGCCCGTCGCCAGGCACGAGGCCGTCGGGGCGAAGATCTCGTTCATGGCGGCGACCACGTTCGCCCTGGAGGCGATCGTCGACCTGTCGTCCCAGATGGCCGACGAGGACCGCAACGACATCCGTATCGAGGCCGCGCTCGCCAAGCTGTACGGCTCCGAGATGTCCTGGCTGATGGCGGACGAACTGATCCAGATCCGCGGCGGACGCGGTTTCGAGACAGCGGACTCGCTGGCCGCCCGCGGCGAGCGGGCGGTGCCCGCCGAGCAGATGCTGCGCGATATGCGGATCAACCGGATCTTCGAGGGCTCGACCGAGATCATGCATCTGCTGATCGCCCGCGAGGCTGTCGACGCGCACCTCTCGGTGGCCGGCGACATCATCGACCCGGAGAAGTCACTCGGCGACAAGGCGAAGGCAGGGGCCCAGGCGACCGCCTTCTACGCTCGCTGGCTGCCGAAACTCGTCGCCGGGCCCGGTCAGCTGCCGGGCTCGTACGCCGAGTTCAAGCGCCCCCGCCACGCCGACCTGTCGGCTCATCTGCGCTATGTGGAGCGCTCGGCGCGCAAGCTGGCCCGCTCCACGTTCTACGGGATGTCCCGCTGGCAGGGCCGGATGGAGACCAAGCAGGGCTTCCTCGGGCGGGTCGTGGACATCGGTGCCGAGCTCTTCGCCATGAGCGCCGCATGCGTACGCGCTGAGCACCTGCGGCTGACCGGTTCGCACGGCCGGGAGGCGTACGAGCTCGCGGACGCGTTCTGCCGGCAGTCCCGGATCCGGGTCGAGGAGCTCTTCGGCCGGCTGTGGACCAACACGGACGACCTCGACCGGAAGATGGTCAACGGCGTGCTGGCCGGCAACTACACCTGGCTCGAGGAAGGCGTCATCGACCCGAGCGGCGACGGACCGTGGATCGCCGACGCCAGCCCCGGCCCGGCGAGGCGGGAGAACGTCCACCGCCAGATCCGCTGACCGATCGCTCAGCGCCGCCGACCCGTCTCGCGCCCCGTCCCGCGCCCGATCTGACTCGATCGGAAGCGATCGGAAGCGCGAGACGGGTACGGTGTGCTTCCGTCGGCACCGTCTGACGGGGACACCGGCTTTCGGGGGGCACCCTGTCCGGGTCGGCGGCCGATGCGGCCACAATGGGGGGCATGACCGACAGCCCATCCCCACTCGCCGACCCGCATATCGTCTTCGACCCGGCCGCCGGCCGGCGGGACATCGTCGTACTCGGCTCCACCGGCTCCATCGGCACCCAGGCCGTCGACCTGGTCCTGCGCAACCCCGACCGGTTCCGTGTCACGGGCCTTTCGGCGGCCGGCGGACGAGTCGAGCTGCTGGCCGAGCAGGCACACCGGCTGCGGGTGCGTACGGTCGCTGTCGCACGCGAGGACGCCGTCCCCGCGCTCAGGGAGGCGCTGCGCGAGCGGTACGGAACGGGCGAGCCGCTTCCCGGGATCCTGGCCGGACCTGACGCGGCCACGGAGCTGGCCGCCTCCGACTGCCACACCGTGCTCAACGGCATCACCGGCTCCATCGGACTCGCCCCCACGCTCGCCGCCCTCGAAGCGGGCCGCACGCTCGCCCTCGCCAACAAGGAGTCGCTGATCGTCGGCGGCCCCCTGGTGAAGGCGCTGGCCAAGCCCGGGCAGATCATCCCCGTGGACTCCGAGCACGCGGCGCTCTTCCAAGCGCTGGCCGCCGGTACCCGCGCCGATGTCCGCAAGCTGGTCGTCACCGCGTCCGGCGGCCCCTTCCGGGGTCGTACCAGGGCCGAGCTGGCGCATGTCACCCCGCAGGACGCCCTCGCGCACCCCACCTGGGCCATGGGCCCGGTGATCACCGTCAACAGCGCGACCCTCGTCAACAAGGGCCTCGAGGTCATCGAGGCGCACCTGCTCTACGACATTCCGTTCGACCGCATTGAGGTGGTCGTGCATCCCCAGTCGTATGTCCACTCGATGGTGGAATTCACGGATGGCTCGACCCTGGCCCAGGCCACCCCTCCGGATATGCGCGGACCGATCGCGATCGGCCTCGGCTGGCCGGAGCGGGTGCCCGACGCCGCGCCTGCCTTCGACTGGACCAAGGCCTCCAGCTGGGAGTTCTTCCCGCTGGACACCGAAGCCTTCCCCTCCGTCGGGCTCGCCCGGCAGGTCGGGGAACTGGGCGGTACGGCTCCCGCGGTGTTCAATGCCGCGAACGAGGAATGCGTGGACGCGTTTCTCGCGGGACGGCTGCCGTTCAACGGAATCATGGATACGGTCACGGCAATCGTCGGCGAACACGGGACCCCGGCCAGGGGAACCTCGCTGACGGTGCCGGACGTCCTGGAAGCGGAGACCTGGGCGCGCGCTCGCGCCCGGGAACTGGCCGCGCAGGCCGGACAGGCGGCCGGTCTGCCCGCCGGGCAGACGGCCAAGGCGGCGACGACAGCGAAGGCGACAGCGGAGGCTCGCGCATGACGATTCTGTTGACGGTCCTCGGGATAGCGCTGTTCGCGGTCGGGCTGCTCTTCTCCATCGCCTGGCACGAGCTCGGCCATCTCTCGACCGCCAAGCTGTTCGGCATCCGCGTGCCCCAGTACATGGTCGGCTTCGGCCCCACGATCTGGTCGCGGCACAAGGGCGAGACGGAGTACGGCATCAAGGCCATCCCGGCCGGCGGCTACATCCGCATGATCGGCATGTTCCCGCCGGGCCAGGACGGCCGTATCGAGGCCCGCTCGACCTCGCCGTGGCGCGGAATGATCGAGGACGCCCGCACGGCGGCCTTCGAGGAACTGAAGCCGGGTGACGAAGACCGGCTCTTCTACACCCGCAAGCCGTGGAAGCGCGTCATCGTGATGTTCGCGGGCCCGTTCATGAACCTGGTGCTCGCCGTCGCGATCTTCCTGGGCGTCTCGATGTCGTTCGGCTTCCAGACCCAGACCACCACGGTCGCCGGGGTCCAGCAGTGCGTCATCCCGCAGAGCGAGGACCGCGACACCTGCAAGAAGACCGACCCGCAGTCGCCGGGAGCCGCGGCCGGGCTGCTGGAGGGCGACCGGATCACGGCCTTCGACGGTACTCCGGTCAAGGACTGGGCCGACCTGTCCAACCGCATCCGCGGCACCATCGGCCCCGCCACCATCACTGTCGACCGCGACGGCCAGGAGAAGGTCCTCCACGCCACCCTGCGCGAGAACCTGGTAGCCAAGAAGGACGCCGACGGGCAGGTCGTGCGCGACGAGTACGTCCGCGCCGGATATCTGGGCTTCGCCGCGCAGAGCGAGATCGTGCCGCAGACCTTCGGGCAGTCAGTGGACCGTATGGGCGACATGATGGAGAACGGCGTCGAGTCGATCCTCTCGCTGCCCACCAAGGTCCCCGACCTTTGGAACGCGGCCTTCAGCGACGGCGAGCGCAAGGACGACTCGCCGGTCGGAGTGGTCGGCGCCGCCCGCATCAGCGGAGAGGTGCTGAATCTGGACGCACCGACGCCGAACATCATCGCCACGTTCCTGATGCTGCTCGCGGGCTTCAACCTGTCGCTGTTCCTGTTCAACATGCTCCCGCTGCTGCCACTCGACGGCGGGCACATCGCGGGTGCCCTGTGGGAGTCCGTACGTCGGCACATCGCACGGCTCTTCCGGCGTCCGGACCCCGGTCCCTTCGATGTGGCGAAACTCATGCCGGTCGCCTATGTGGTGGCGGGGATCTTCATCTGCTTCACCCTGCTGGTGCTGGTCGCCGACATCGTCAACCCGGTGAAGATCTCCTAGCCACCGGCCCCTCCGGGACCGTTCGGAGGCTCCGGAGGATCCAACAGGAGCCGGAGGAGTCAGAGGAGTCACAGGAGCGCTGAGCGGCCGGGCATACCGATTGCCCGGCCGCTCAATCCTGCGAAGCCATACGCGGCGCGATGTGCCCGGCCACAGGGGCGTGGCGTAATCTCAAAGGCCGGAGCCCGCTGACACCGACTCGGGACCTCGATCCACACCTTGGGGTTGCACAGCAGATGACCGCGATTTCTCTCGGAATGCCGTCCGTTCCGACCAAGCTCGCCGACCGGAGGGTCAGCCGCAAGATCCAGGTCGGCTCGGTGGCCGTGGGCGGCGACGCCCCCGTCTCCGTGCAGTCGATGACGACCACGCGGACCTCCGACATCGGTGCCACGCTCCAGCAGATCGCCGAGCTGACCGCCTCCGGCTGCCAGATCGTGCGAGTCGCCTGCCCCACCCAGGACGACGCCGACGCGCTGGCGACGATCGCCAAGAAGTCGCAGATCCCCGTGATCGCAGACATCCACTTCCAGCCGAAGTACGTCTTCGCCGCCATCGACGCCGGCTGCGCCGCGGTAAGGGTCAACCCGGGCAACATCAAGCAGTTCGACGACAAGGTCAGGGAGATCGCCAAGGCGGCCAAGGACGCCGGCACCCCGATCCGGATCGGCGTGAACGCGGGCTCGCTGGACCGCCGACTGCTCCAGAAGTACGGCAAGGCCACGCCCGAGGCGCTCGTGGAGTCGGCACTCTGGGAAGCCTCGCTCTTCGAGGAGCACGACTTCCACGACATCAAGATCTCGGTCAAGCACAACGACCCGGTCGTGATGGTCAACGCCTACCGGCAGCTGGCCGCCCAGTGCGACTACCCGCTGCACCTCGGTGTCACCGAGGCCGGCCCCGCCTTCCAGGGCACCATCAAGTCCGCGGTCGCCTTCGGCGCGCTGCTCAGCGAGGGCATCGGCGACACCATCCGGGTCTCGCTGTCGGCGCCGCCGGCCGAAGAGGTCAAGGTCGGCATCCAGATCCTGGAGTCGCTGAACCTGCGCCAGCGGCGTCTTGAGATCGTCTCCTGCCCGTCCTGCGGCCGTGCCCAGGTGGATGTCTACAAGCTGGCCGACGAGGTGTCGGCCGGACTGGAGGGCATGGAGGTCCCGCTGCGTGTCGCGGTCATGGGCTGTGTCGTCAACGGCCCCGGCGAGGCCCGCGAGGCCGACCTCGGAGTGGCGTCGGGCAACGGCAAGGGCCAGATCTTCGTCAAGGGCGAGGTCATCAAGACCGTGCCCGAGTCGAAGATCGTGGAGACCCTCATCGAAGAGGCCTTGAAGATCGCCGAGCAGATGGAGAAGGACGGTATCGCCTCCGGCGAGCCCGAGGTCTCGGTGAGCTGACGCACCGACGCATCGGTGAACCGCTCGTAGGCTCACCGCCCTGCGACGCGTGGGACCGGGCCCGGAAGGGGCCCGGTCCCTTTCTCGTATACGGTGCCGGTCCTGCCGTGGCCCCGGTGCCGATCTCCCCGTATACCGTGGCGCACCCTGCGGGCGCCGCGGCCGTGCGGTGCCGAACAGCAACTCCGGGTACAGTGCGGAGACCGGCTGACCAGGCCATTACCCCGTGCCCGAACCGGCACGCGGCCACGCCGGGGGAATCACGCATTGCCCCGAAGGAGTGTTGGAGCGGCCCTCGTGCTGACGCAGATGACCACCCGGGTGCTCGAACCCGACGATCTCGGCGCCGCGCTCGCCGTACTGGAGAGCGAGCCCGTCCACAACGCCTTCGTCACCTCCCGCGTCCAGATCGCCGGACTCGACCCCTGGCGTCTGGGCGGCGAGATGTGGGGCTGGTACGAGGACGGGCGGCTGCGCTCGCTCTGCTACTCGGGTGCCAACCTCGTCCCCATCTGCGCCACCCCGGACGCCGTGCGCGCCTTCGCCGAGCGGGCCCGCAGGGCCGGGCGCCGCTGCTCCTCGATCGTCGGCCCGGCCGAGGCCACCGCCCAACTCTGGCGGCTGCTCGAACCGAGCTGGGGCCCGGCCCGGGAGGTCCGCTCCCACCAGCCGCTGATGGTCACCGAGTCCATGCCCGACGACGTCGCCCCCGACCCGTACGTCCGCCGCATCCGCAAGGACGAGATGGAGGTGATCATGCCCGCCTGTGTGGCCATGTTCACCGAGGAGGTCGGGGTGTCCCCGCTCGCCGGCGACGGCGGGCTGCTCTACCAGGCGCGGGTGGCCGAACTCGTCGGCACGGGGCGCTCCTTCGCCCGGGTCGACGGTGACGGCAAGGTCGTCTTCAAGGCGGAGATCGGCGCCGCCACCCCCCAGGCCTGCCAGATCCAAGGTGTCTGGGTCGCCCCCGAATACCGTGGCCGCGGGCTCTCCGAGACCGGTATGGCCGCCATCCTGCGCTTCGCCCTCCGGGATGTCGCCCCGGTCGTCAGCCTGTACGTCAACGACTTCAACACCGCTGCCCGGGCCGCGTATCGGCGCGTCGGATTCCGTGAAGTGGGCGCGTTCATGAGCGTTCTGTTCTGAATCGTTCTGCGCTGTTCTGAGCTGATCGGAAACTGTTCCGAGCAGATCGCGGCCAAGTAGGGTGCCCGGCATGGAACACGATTCCGTCGTCGGCCCCATCGACCTCGCCACCCGTGTGGACGACGCGCTCGCCGTGCAGGCCCTCGCCTTCGGACTCAGTGAGGACGAGGTCGCCATCCGCCGCCATATCGTGCTGCGGCATCTGCGCTATCCGGGCGCACGCGCTTTCGGCGCCATGAATCCCGAAGGCCGGCTGGTCGGCTTCGTCTACGGCATGCCCAACGACCGCACCCACTGGTGGTCCACCGTTGTCGAGCCCTATCTGCGCAGGGGCGGCCATGACGAGTGGCTCGACGACTCGTTCGTGATCACCGAGCTCCATGTGCACCCCGCCCATCAGGGCCGGGGCATCGGCCGCACCCTGATCACCACCATCACGGACACCGCCGAGCAGCCCCGATCGATCCTCTCCGCGATCGACACCGAGAGCCCGGCCCGCAGGCTGTACCGGACCCTGGGCTACCAGGACCTGGCGCGCCAGGTCCTCTTCCCCAGTGCGCCCAAGCCGTACGCCGTGATGGGCGCACCGCTCCCGCTCGAGCGCGCGAGGTGATCCCCCGCGCGGGAACTGATTTCCGCCGTCCGGGACCACCCGGCTAACCTCCTGCACACCACCCTTTCTTGCACGCAGGAGATAAACCCATGGCAGCCCAGGTCCAGCGCATGTCCCGTCTGATGGTCAAGACACTGCGCGACGACCCGGCCGACGCGGAGACCCTCAGCCACAAACTCCTCGTCCGCGCGGGCTACGTCCGCCGCAACGCCGCCGGCATCTGGAGCTGGCTGCCGCTCGGTATGCGCGTGCTGGAGAACGTCGCCCGCGTGGTGCGCGAGGAAATGGACGCCATGGGCGCGCAGGAGGTGCTGCTGCCCGCGCTGCTGCCCAAGGAGCCGTACGAGGCGACCGGCCGCTGGAACGAGTACGGTGCCGAGCTCTTCCGCCTCCAGGACCGCAAGGGCGCGGACTACCTGCTGGGACCCACGCACGAGGAGATCTTCACCCAGCTGGTCAAGGACCAGTGCTCCTCGTACAAGGACCTGCCGGTCATCCTGTACCAGATCCAGACGAAGTTCCGCGACGAGGCCCGTCCGCGCTCGGGCATCCTGCGCGGCCGTGAGTTCCACATGAAGGACTCGTACTCCTTCGACACCACCGACGAGGGCCTGGCCGAGTCCTACCGGCTGCACCGCGAGGCCTACATCAAGATCTTCCAGCGCCTCGGTCTCGAGCACCGCATCGTCTCCGCCATCTCGGGTGCGATGGGCGGCTCGGCGTCCGAGGAGTTCCTCGCCCCGGCGCCCGCGGGTGAGGACACCTTCGTGTACTGCCCCTCCTGTGACTACGCCGCCAACACGGAGGCCGTCACCTTCAACGCCCCGGCCGCCGAGGCGGCGGAGCACGGCCCGGTCGAGGAGCTCGACACCCCCGACACCCCGACCATCGAGAGCCTCGCCGACCACCTCGGCGTCCCGGCCTCCGCCACCCTGAAGAACCTCCTGGTCAAGGTGGACGGCGAGATCGTGGCCGTCGGTGTGCCCGGCGACCGCGAGGTCGACCTCGGCAAGCTCACCGGCCACCTCGCGCCCGCCGTGGTCGAACTGGTCACGGCCGAGGACTTCGAGGGCCGGCCCGACCTGGTGCGCGGCTACGTCGGTCCCCAGGGGCTGGACAAGGTCCGCTACATCGCCGACCCGCGCATCGCAGCCGGCACCGCGTGGATCACCGGTGCGAACAAGCCCGACACGCACGCCAGGAACGTCGTCTGCGGCCGCGACTTCGAGGTCGACGACTACCTCGACGTCGTCGTGGTCGAGGACGGCGACCCGTGCCCGTCCTGCGGCACCGGCCTGAAGCTGGACCGCGCGATCGAGATCGGGCACATCTTCCAGCTGGGCCGCAAGTACACCGACGCCTTCCAGCTCGACGTGCTGGGCCAGAACGGCAAGCCGGTCCGCGTGACCATGGGCTCGTACGGCATCGGTGTGTCCCGGGCGGTCGCGGCCCTGGCCGAGCAGCACGCCGACGAACAGGGCCTGTGCTGGCCGCGCGAGGTTGCCCCGGCGGACGTACACGTCGTCGCGGCGGGCAAGGCACTCCAGACCGAGCTGGCGCTCGACATCGCGGAGAAGCTCGGCGCGGCAGGCGCCCGGGTCCTGGTGGACGACCGAGCCGGAGTGTCCCCGGGTGTGAAGTTCACCGACGCGGAGCTGATCGGCGTACCGACCATCCTGGTCGCGGGCCGCAGGTCAGCGGAGGGCGTCGTGGAGCTGAAGGACCGCCGCACGGGTGAGCGTGAGGAGCTCCCGGTGGACGAGGCGATCGCCCGCGTCCTGGCGTAGCCGCAGCGCCGGCGCGGGGGGGGGCGGGGGGGGGGCCCCCCCCCTCCCCCCCCGCCCCCCCGGGGGGCGGGCGGGGGTTGCGCGTCAGA
>NZ_JBHXFA010000029.1:0-9562 GCF_042724175.1 Streptomyces sp. NPDC127084 | reverse complement strand
TGCCGGGCGGACCCCCCGGCGAGGGGCGGCGGCCGCAGCCCGGGCGCGTGGGAGGGGGGGTCCCCCCCCCCCGCGCCCCCCCGCGACCGCGTGGTGGGCGGGGTGGGTTTCGCGGTGAGCCGCACCCCGTGGGGTGGGCCGGAGAGCCCGTCCGCGACCTCCCCGGACAGAACCTAGAGCCACTCCGCGAACTCGAGGGACACTTCAGCCTCGCGGGCGCGGCCTGACTCCAGCGCGCGCGTACCGGACTCCACCGCGCGGAACAGTGTCCAGCCGCGCAGCCGGTCAGGGTCCACGTCCAGGGAGTCCGCCAGCCGGTTCACGCGACGGCGCGCCGCGGAGGGGCCCGATGTGGAGGCGACCAGGTCCTCCACACGGTCGCGGACCAACCTGGCCAGGTCGTATGCGGGTTCGCCGACGACAGGCTCGGGGCCGACCGCCAGCCATGGTGACCGGTCGCCGCCGAGCACCTTGCTCTGACGGAAGTTGCCGTGCAGCAAGCGCACTTCGGCGGGTGCGCTCGCGACCAGTTCCGCACGCGCCTCAAGCGCCGCGGCCACCAGCTCGGGTGGCGCCATACCGGTGCGCTCCGACAGCGCCGCGGCCTGCCGGTCCGTGCGCTCGGCCACCGTCTCGAAGGAGTGGCCGTCCGGTGGCGTGGTCCACAGCCTCCGCACCGTACCCGCCGCTTCCAGCAGGGCCTTGGCCCCTGGGAGCGAGCGCAGCGACAGCTCCGGATGGAGCCGCTCCAGCACCAGTGCTCCCTCGGACGCCTCCAGCAGCCGCACCGCCCCGAACCCGTTCCAGTGCTCCAGCGCCGCACGCTCGTGTGCGGAACCGGCCGCGGGAGGCGCCAGCTTCAGCGCCGCCGGTGAGCCGTCCTGCCTCCTCACGAGGACCACCAGGCTGCTCCGCCCGCCGGGCACCGCCACTCGTTCGACGGCCAGTCCATGGCGGGCGACCGTCTCCTCAAGGAGCTTCGGCAGCTCTCGCAGCCATTCGCTGTCGCCGAGCGCCCCCATCAGTCGCCGGGGCGGTTCAAAACCCATACGTGTGCCGTTCTCCTTCACTGCCTCGTCGCCCGCTCAGCGAGTCCCGGAAAGGCTACGCCGCTGCCCCGCCACCGGACCGCCCGGACGGCGGCCTCGCGTAGCGCGCCCGCCGCTTCCAACCGCAGCGTTCCCGCCGCGGCCCGGACCAGATCCGAGTAGACGCCCGCGATCCGGTCCTCCAGTACCGCCGCGAGGCGTACGGCCGCCGCCGCGTCCGGCACCGGGAACGGCAGAGCGTAGGCGGCGTCCGCGACGACGGGCTCCGCGCCCAAGTCGCGTACGGTCCGCTCCAGTGCGTCGCGGCGGGCCCGGTGGGCGGAGTACGCCTCCGTCGCCTCGGCCTGCCGGGCCTTGCCCACCCGGCCGCCGACGACCCCGTACCCGTACACGGCGGCGTGCTCGGCGGCGAGCGCCGCCTGCACGGCGTCCAGTGTGCTCATCAGCGGGCTCCCCGGGTCAGCAGATAGGCGTGCACCGCTCCGGCCGCGGCGACGGACGCCAGCAGCCGTGCGTACTCGGGGGGAGCGCTGGCGAGCGCCGCGGTGTGCGCGTCGGCGGTACTCCGCTCGGCGGCGGCCAGTTCCCGCACGGTGGCGTCCGGATCGGGGTCGCCGGTTCCCGACGGCAGGGGTGAAGGGCCCCCGCGACCCGTCGCACGCTGCGAGGGCGAAGACGAACGCGATGACGAAGCCCCCGCCGCGGGCGGCTTCGGGGCCAGCGCCTCCGCATGCAGGGCCACCGCCGCCCGCAGCGGCGCCAGCCGCTCCGCGAGCTCCGGATGGGCGGCCAGCGCCGAGTCGTACCGCCCGAGCAGCGCACCGCTGCGCGCCGCGCTGCGCTGCTGCAGCACGGTCTCGGCCGGAACGCCGTCAGGCGCCGTGCGCGGTTGCGCCCCGCCGGCTGCCGACGTGCACCCCGTCAGCGCGGCAGCCGTCGCCGCGCCCGTGGCCATGAGCGCCTGTCTGCGCGTCGTACCCGTGCGCTCCACGCGTCTCTCCTCGGGCCCAGGACCCGTACCTGCCGGATCCTTGATGTGATCACCGCAGGCGAGCGTACCTGCGGGTCAGGCGCGGGTGGACGGCAACACCCCTCCCGACCGGATACCCTTTGTGCTGACACACGACGAAACCCACAACAGCACACGCGGCCGAGGAGTCACCCGGATGAGCACCACCCAGAGCGAGAGGCTGCGCGGACTGCTCGAACCGCTCGTCAGCGCCGCGGATCTGGATCTGGAAGAGATCGAACTGTCCCGGGCCGGCCGCCGCCGTGTGCTTCGGGTCGTCGTGGATTCCGAGGACGGCGTCGACCTTGACGCCTGCGCCGAGCTGAGCCGTGAGATCTCCGACAAGCTCGACGAGACCGACGCCATGGGTGAAGGCGAGTACCAGCTCGAGGTGACCTCGCCGGGTGCCGAGCGTCCGCTCAGGGAGCACCGCCACTTCGTCCGCGCCAAGGGCAGGCTTGCCCGGTTCCAGCTGACCGCCCCGGAGGGCGGCGGTACGGCGGGTGAACTGGTCGCGCGAATCCTCGAAGTGGACGATGAGGGGCTCGATCTGGAGGTGCCGGGTGTGAAGGGCCGCAAGCCCACCGCGCGCCGGATCGCCTTCGCCGAGATCGCCAAGGCCCGGGTGGAGATCGAGTTCAGCCGCAAGGACGGCACGGACAGCACAGGCAGCAAGGACAGCAAGGGCAGCGACGCCATGCAGAAAGAGGAGGAGGCGTAGCCGTGGACATCGACGTGAAGCTCCTGAGGGGCTTGGCACAGGAGAAGGAGATCGCGTTCGACCTGCTGGTCGAGGCGATCGAATCGGCCCTCCTCATCGCCTACCACCGCACACCGGACAGCCGCCGCCACGCTCGCGTCGTGCTCAACCGTGAGAACGGGCACGTGACCGTGTGGGCGAAGGAGGACCCGTCCGAGCTCGAGGAGGGCCAGGAGCCCCGCGAGTTCGACGACACTCCGCATGACTTCGGCCGGATCGCCGCGTCGACGGCCCGCCAGGTCATCCAGCAGCGGCTGCGGGACGCCGAGAACGACGTGACCTTCGGTGAGTACGCCCGCCGTGAGGGTGACGTGGTAGCCGGCCAGGTGCAGCAAGGCAAGGACCCCAAGAACGTCCTGGTCCGGCTGGACGACAAGCTTGAGGCCATCCTGCCGGTGCAGGAGCAGGTCCCCGGTGAGGAGTACACCCACGGGCTGCGGCTGCGTACGTACGTCGTACGGGTGGCCAAGGGCGTGCGTGGTCCGTCCGTCACCCTGTCGAGGACGCACCCCAATCTGGTGAAGAAGCTCTTCGCCCTGGAGGTCCCCGAGATCGCCGACGGTTCGGTCGAGATCGCCGCCATCGCCCGCGAGGCGGGGCACCGCACCAAGATCGCCGTACGGTCCACCCGCAGCGGGCTCAACGCCAAGGGCGCCTGTATCGGCCCGATGGGCGGGCGGGTACGCAATGTGATGGCCGAGCTGCTCGGCGAGAAGATCGACATCGTCGACTGGTCGGACGACCCCGCCGAGATGGTGGCCAACGCACTCTCCCCGGCCAGGGTTTCCAAGGTCGAGATCGTCGACCTCGGTGCCCGCTCCGCGCGGGTGACGGTGCCCGACTACCAGCTTTCACTGGCGATCGGCAAGGAGGGCCAGAACGCCCGCCTCGCCGCGCGCCTCACCGGTTGGCGTATCGACATCCGTCCGGATACGGAGCAGCCGGCCGCCGAGCAGAGCTGACGACGGGGCGGTCGGAGCCGGTACGGGCCGCGGAGCGCCCGACGATCCGGTTGGATCGGGCAGCCTTCGGGCGTTCGGGGTGATCAGGGCGATCCGGTCGGTCGGATCGCTCGTCGGCTCTGGGTGCCGCAGGTGAAAAGCCGCGGAAAGTCTCACGATGCGTAGTCGTCGCTCCGCACCGGAGTGCGGTAGTTGCAGCGAGTTTTGAGCCATCAACTGTTCGATTCTTACCTCAAAAGGGGTGAGGTCGGTACGGGGAGGTAGACTTAGACGTGTCTGGCCGGACGCATGCCCGCGCATGCCCTGAGCGCACCTGCGTGGGGTGCCGGGAGCGAGCGGCCAAGAGTGAGCTGCTGCGCATCGTGGCGGTCGAGGGCGTATGCGTCCCCGACTATCGCGGTACGCTGCCCGGCCGGGGTGCGTACCTGCACCCGGCCTCGGTCTGTCTTGACCTGGCGGTCCGCCGCCGGGCGTTCCCGAGGGCCTTCAAGGTCCAGGGACCGCTCGAAACCACGGACGTGCGCCAGGTTGTCGAGAAGACAGCCACGCAGGCAGCACCGTAAGAAGAAGGAAGCAGTACCGCACGGATCCCCATGCGGTCAGGTACCTCGCGAGTTGGAAGTAGGTCGAGATTGCGATGAGCACTCGATGAGTACGCGATGAGTACGCCCATGAAGTAGCGACGGTCCGGCGGTAACCCGGACCTAAAAGGAGCGAAGTGGCTAAGGTCCGGGTATACGAACTCGCCAAGGAGTTCGGTGTGGAGAGCAAGGTCGTCATGGCCAAGCTCCAAGAACTCGGTGAATTCGTCCGTTCGGCGTCCTCGACGATCGAGGCGCCGGTTGTACGCAAACTTACTGATGCTTTCCAGCAGGGCTCCGGGGCTTCCCCGGCCAAGCGCGCTGCCGGAAAGCCCGCAGCACCGCGCAAGGCGACCCCTGCGAAGCCCGCCGAGGCGGTCGCAGGCGACGTCCCCGCGCCCACCCCGGCGCAGGCGGCGCGTCCCGCTGCCCCCAAGCCCGGCGCCCCGGCTCCCAAGCCGGTCGCCGCCGAGGCACCCCAGGCACCCAAGATGCCGTCCACGGCCCCGACTCCGGGTCCGCGGCCGACCCCGGGCCCCAAGCCCGCGGCTGCTCCGAAGCCGGCTCCGGCCGCTCCGGCCGCACCCGAGTTCACCGCGCCCCCGGCCGCTCCGGCAGCCGGTCCCCGGCCCGGTGCCGCTCCGGGTCCGCGTCCGGCCGCCGCGCGTCCGGGCCAGGGCGGAGCTCAGGGTGGTGCCGCACGTCCGGGCGCTCCGCGTCCCGGTGGCGAGCGCCAGGCCCCGCGTCCCGGTGGCCGTCCCGCGGGCCCGCGTCCGGGTAACAACCCCTTCACCTCCGGCGGCTCCACCGGCATGGCGCGCCCG
Source organism: Streptomyces sp. NPDC127084 (assembly GCF_042724175.1). Taxonomy (NCBI): domain Bacteria; kingdom Bacillati; phylum Actinomycetota; class Actinomycetes; order Kitasatosporales; family Streptomycetaceae; genus Streptomyces; species Streptomyces sp. NPDC127084. The sequence continues at coordinate 4,377 of NZ_JBHXFA010000029.1, read as the reverse complement.
CAGGCGCCCCGTCCGGGCGGCGCCCCGCGTCCCGGTGCTCAGGGTGGCCCCGGTGGCCCGCGTCCGCAGGCCCCCGGTCAGGGCGGTCCGCGTCCGCAGGCCGGTCCCGGTGGTTCCCGTCCGACTCCCGGCGGCATGCCCCGTCCGCAGGCCCCGCGCCCCGCGGGCCCTGGCGGCCCCGGTGGTAACCGTCCGAACCCGGGCATGATGCCGCAGCGTCCGGCTGCCGGCCCGCGTCCCGGTCCCGGCGGCCGTGGCCCCGGTGGTCCCGGTGGCCGTCCCGGTGGTGCCGGTGCCGGTCGTCCCGGTGGTGGCGGCGGCTTCGCCGGCCGTCCCGGCGGCGGTGGTGGCGGCGGCGGTCGTCCCGGTGGTGGCGGCGGCTTCGGCGGCCCGCGCCCCGGCGGTGGCGGCGGTGGCGGCTTCGGCGGCGGTGGCGGCGGTGGCCGTCCCGGCTTCGGCGGACGTCCGGGTGGTCCCGGCGGCCGTGGTGGCACGCAGGGCGCCTTCGGCCGTCCCGGTGGTCCGGCGCGTCGTGGCCGTAAGTCGAAGCGGCAGCGGCGCCAGGAGTACGAGGCCATGCAGGCCCCGTCCGTCGGCGGCGTGATGCTGCCTCGCGGCGGCGGCGAGACCGTCCGTCTGTCGCGCGGTGCCTCCCTCACCGACTTCGCGGAGAAGATCAACGCCAACCCGGCGTCGCTCGTCGCCGTGATGATGAACCTCGGCGAGATGGTCACGGCGACGCAGTCCGTCTCCGATGAGACCCTCCAGCTCCTCGCCGGCGAGATGAACTACACCGTTCAGATCGTCAGCCCGGAGGAGGAGGACCGCGAGCTGCTCGAGTCCTTCGACATCGAGTTCGGCGAGGACGAGGGCGGCGAGGAGTTCCTGGTCGCGCGTCCGCCGGTGGTGACCGTCATGGGTCACGTCGACCACGGTAAGACCAGGCTGCTGGACGCGATCCGCAAGACCAACGTCGTCGCGGGCGAGGCCGGCGGTATCACCCAGCACATCGGTGCGTACCAGGTCTCGACCGAGGTCAACGACGAAGAGCGTCGGATCACCTTCATCGACACCCCGGGTCACGAGGCGTTCACCGCCATGCGTGCCCGTGGTGCCAAGTCCACCGACATCGCGATCCTGGTGGTCGCGGCCAACGACGGTGTCATGCCGCAGACGGTCGAGGCGCTCAACCACGCCAAGGCCGCGGAAGTCCCGATCGTCGTCGCGGTCAACAAGATCGACGTCGAGGGCGCGGACCCGACGAAGGTGCGCGGTCAGCTGACCGAGTACGGCCTGGTGGCCGAGGAGTACGGCGGCGACACCATGTTCGTCGACATCTCCGCCAAGCAGGGCCTGAACATCGAGAGCCTGCTGGAGGCCGTGGTCCTGACGGCGGACGCCGCCCTGGACCTTCGCGCCAACCCGGAGCAGGACGCGCAGGGCATCGCGATCGAGTCGCACCTCGACCGCGGCCGTGGTGCGGTCTCGACCGTCCTGGTCCAGCGAGGAACGCTGCGCATCGGCGACACCATGGTCGTCGGCGACGCGTACGGCCGTGTCCGCGCGATGCTCGACGACAAGGGCAACAACGTCGAGGAAGCGGGTCCGTCGACCCCCGTCCTGGTCCTGGGTCTCACCAACGTCCCGGGTGCCGGCGACAACTTCCTGGTCGTGGACGAGGACCGTACGGCCCGCCAGATCGCCGAGAAGCGTGCCGCCCGTGAGCGCAACGCCGCGTTCGCCAAGCGCACCCGCCGGGTGTCCCTCGAGGACCTCGACAAGGTGCTCAAGGCCGGCGAGATCCAGCAGCTCAACCTCATCATCAAGGGCGACGCGTCCGGATCGGTCGAGGCCCTCGAGTCCTCGCTGCTCCAGCTGGACGTCGGCGAAGAGGTCGACATCCGTGTGCTGCACCGCGGTGTCGGTGCGGTCACCGAGTCGGACATCAACCTGGCGACCGGCTCTGACGCCATCGTGATCGGCTTCAACGTGCGCGCCGCAGGGCGTGCCACGCAGATGGCCGAGCGCGAGGGTGTGGACGTCCGCTACTACTCGGTCATCTACCAGGCGATCGAGGAGATCGAGGCGGCCCTCAAGGGCATGCTCAAGCCGGAGTACGAAGAGGTCGAGCTGGGCACGGCGGAGATCCGCGAGGTCTTCCGGTCGTCCAAGCTGGGCAACATCGCGGGTGTCCTCATCCGCTCCGGCGAGGTCAAGCGGAACACCAAGGCGCGCCTCGTCCGCGATGGCAAGGTCATCGCGGAGAACCTCAACATCGAGGGTCTGCGTCGCTTCAAGGACGACGTCACCGAGATCCGCGAAGGCTACGAGGGTGGTATCAACCTCGGAAACTTCAACGACATCAAGGTCGACGACGTCATCGCGACGTACGAGATGCGCGAGAAGCCCCGCGGCTGATCGCGCTGACAGCGCGGCTGACGTATGGCAGCCGGTTCGGGGCCGGTCGGCGGGACGTAATCCCGTCGATCGGCCCCGGCCGTTGCGTGTACGGTTCTTGATGTCCCTGCCAAGAGCGGGCAGGGCACTTCCCGAACCCGTACCGGCGGGACATCCGGACATGCATGTACGTGGGGACGCTGTCCTTCGATCTCCTCCTCGGCGATGTTCGCTCGCTGAAGGAGAAACGCTCCGTCGTCCGCCCGATCGTGGCCGAACTCCAGCGCAAGTACGCGGTGAGTGCGGCCGAGGTGGGCGGTCATGACCTCCATCGCAGGGCCGAGATCGGCCTCGCGGTGGTCTCGGGGGACCCGGGGCACATCACAGACGTACTGGACCGGTGCGAGCGATTGGTCGCCGCCCGGCCCGAGGTCGAGCTGCTGTCGGTGCGCCGACGGCTGCACGGCGACGATGATTGAAAGTAAGCGGAAAGAGGAGAAGGACCGGTGGCCGACAACGCGCGGGCCCGCAAGCTGGCCGATCGCATCCAGGTCGTGGTCGCGGAGACCCTGGACCGGCGAATCAAGGATCCGCGGCTGGGCTTCGTCACGATCACGGACGCCCGGGTCACCGGCGACCTGCGGGAGGCCACGGTCTTCTACACGGTCTACGGGGACGACGAGGAGCGTGCCGCGTCCGCCGCGGCGCTGGAGTCCGCCAAGGGCATCCTCCGCTCGGAGGTCGGCAGGCAGACCGGCGTCCGCTACACGCCGAGCCTGACCTTCGTCCCGGACGCCCTGCCCGACAACGCACGCACGATCGACGATCTGCTCGACCGGGCGCGGGCCAGTGACGCGGAGGTCCGCGAGGCCTCCACGGGCAAGACCTACGCGGGCGAGGCGGACCCGTACCGCAAGCCGGAGGACGAGGACGACGACGAGGGCGAAGCCTCCGAATGAGCCGGCACAGCAACACTCCCGACGGGCTTGTCATCGTGGACAAGCCGTCGGGCTTCACTTCGCACGACGTGGTCGCCAAGATGCGCGGCATCGCCCGCACCCGCCGGGTGGGGCACGCCGGCACCCTGGATCCGATGGCCACCGGAGTGCTCGTGCTGGGGATCGAGAAGGCCACCAAGCTCCTCGGGCACCTCGCGCTGACCGAGAAGGAGTACCTCGGCACCATCCGGCTGGGGCAGACCACCATCACGGACGACGCCGAGGGCGAGATCACCGCGTCCGTAGACGCCTCCAAGGTGACCCGCGAGGGCATCGACGCCGGTGTCGCCGAGCTGAGCGGGGACATCATGCAGGTCCCGTCCAAGGTCAGCGCCATCAAGATCGACGGAAAGCGGTCCTACGCCCGGGTGCGCGGCGGCGAGGAGTTCGACATCCCGGCCCGGCCCGTGACCGTCTCCCAGTTCACCGTCTACGACGTGCGCGACGCCGTCGCCGATGACGGGACCCCGGTGCTCGACCTGGTCGTCTCGGTGGTCTGCTCCTCCGGTACGTACATCCGCGCCCTCGCCCGCGACCTCGGCGCCGGGCTCGGTGTGGGCGGGCATCTCACGGCGCTGCGCCGCACCCGCGTCGGCCCGTACAGGCTGGACTCGGCGAAGACACTGGACCAGCTCCAGGAGGAGCTGACGGTCATGCCGATCAGCGAGGCCGCCGCGGCGGCGTTCCCTCGCTGGGACGTGGACGAGAAGCGAGCCCGGCTGCTCGTCAACGGAGTACGGCTGGACATCCCGGAATACGACACGGCAGGCCCGGTGGCGGTCTTCGGGCCCGAGGACCGGTTGCTGGCGCTGGTCGAGCAGCAGCGGGGCAAGGCGAAGAGCCTGGCGGTCTTCGCCTGACGCGCCGTTGCCGTGTGGGGGGGGGCCCCCCCCCCCCCAAAGCCCCCGGGCCGGGGCCGCTGCCCCCCCCGGAGCCCCGGCCAGGCCGGGGATTTTCGTCGGCGAAGATGCAAACAAAGCCA
>NZ_JBHXFA010000028.1:0-55430 GCF_042724175.1 Streptomyces sp. NPDC127084 | reverse complement strand
ACATACAACTCCCCCACCACACCCACCGGCACCGGAACCAAACACCCATCCAGCACATACACCCGCGTATTCGCCAACCCACGCCCGATCGACGGTGTGGCGTCACAGGCAGAGGCCGGCTCCAGGCGGAAGCGGTGCGATGTGGTGAAGGTGGTGTTCTCGGTCGGTCCGTAGCCGTTGGTGAGGAAGGTGCCGGGGAAGTCCTCCAGCATCTGCCGCACCGCCGCCGGTGACGGCTCTTCGCCACCGACCCAGATATGCCTCAGCTGCCCCAGGGCGGGGCTCCGCTGCGCGACAAGGGCGCCGAACAGCGAGGCGGTGAGGAAGGCACTGGTCGCCCCGTGCCGGGCGACCGCCTGCTCGATGTCCTGTGCGGCGGACTCACCCCTCGGTGCGACCACTACGGTGCCGCCGTTCAGCAGCGGGACCCAGAGCTCGAAGGTGGAGGCGTCGAAGGAGTGCGGCGAGTGCGCCAGTACCCGGCTATGGGTGCCATCGGCCCAGCACGGGTCGGCACACAGCGCGAGGACGTTCCGATGGGTCACCAGCACGCCCTTGGGGTGGCCGGTGGAGCCGGATGTGTACATCACATAGGCGGCGTCCTCCGCGTGGCTGCCGGGCAGGCCACGGATCGCCCCCGTGTCCGGTACCGACCCCGGTCCCTGCATCCGCTCCGGGTCCGTGACATCCAGCACCGGGAGTTCGTCGTACGACCGCGCCCATATGCTCGCCCGCTCGAGCGCCGACGGGTCCGTGAGCAGCAGGCAGGGCCGGGTCTCGTCCAGGATCGTCCGCAGCCGTCGGTCCGGGCTCCGGAGGTCGAGGGGCAGATATGCCGCACCGCTCCTGAGCACGGCCAGCAGGACGACGACCAGATCGGCGGAGCGCTCCATCGCCACGGCGACGCAGCGCTCCCGGCCCGCGCCGAAACCCCGGAGCACCTCGGCCAACCGCCGGGAACGGGCTTCCAGCTCCCCGTAGTTGAGCGAGACCTCACCGCACAGCACAGCGGTGGCGCCGGGCGTCGCTGCGGCCTGCTCCTCGAACCGCAGCGGGACGGAGCCTTCCGGTACGGGGTGTACGGGGCCCTGCCCGGCGTCGAGCACGGACTGCCGCTCGGCGGGCCCCATCAGCTCCGGATGTCCGATGGGCTGGTCGGGGTCCCGCACCGCGGTGGTCAGGAACCTCTCGTAGGCACGGGCGAGGCGCGCGGCCGTGGCGTGGTCGAAGAGGTCTTCCGCGTAGACCAGCCGCACATCGAGACCGCCGTCGGTCTCGGTGACGTCGAAGACCAGGTCGAAGGCGACCGCCCGGTCCCGCCCCTCGGTCGTCAGCCGGGCGTCGACACCCGGGAGGCGCATGGCGGCGGTCGTGTTGTTCTGGAGCACCAGCATGACCTGGAACAGGGGGTGCCGACCTGCGGAGCGCGCCGGGTTGACCGCCTCCACGACCTGCTCGAACGGCACGTCCTGATGGGCGAGTGCGGACAGCACCTCGGACCGTGTGTGGCGCAGCAACTCGCTGAAGGGCGGGTTCGCGGACAGGTGGGAGGCACCGGTTCGGACCACCACCGTGTTCACGAAGCAGCCGACGAGGTCTTCCAGTCCGGCGTCGGTGCGCCCGGCGACGGGGCTGCCCACGGGGATGTCCGATCCCGCGCCGAACCGGTGGAGCAGCGCGGCAAGGCCGGCGTGCAGCACCATGAACAGACTCGCCCCGTGCTCCTTGGCGACCTCCTGAATCCTGGTGTGCACCGGTGGGTCGAGTCGGAAGGGGACGACGCCGGCCCGGTGCGATGCGATGGGCGGCCGGGGCCGGTCGGTGGGGAGGCCGAGCTCTTCGGGGAGGCCGTCGAGACTGCGCCGCCAGTAGGCGAGCTGCCGTGCGCACAGACTGCCCCCGTCCTCGGGCGAACCCAGCACCTCACGCTGCCACAACGCGAAGTCCGCGTACTGCACGGGAAGTTCGTCCCATTCCGGCGCCACGCCGCCACCGGACAGCCGCGCACGATAGGCCGCCGAGAGATCACGCAGGAACGGCGCGGCCGACCATCCGTCGAACGCGATGTGGTGCACCACGACCACCAGTACGTGCTCCTCGGGCCCGGGTGAGAGCAGTTCCGCCCGCAGCGGCAGCTCCCGCGCCAGGGTGAAGGGGCGGTCCGCGGCGGCGGCCACGGTCCGTTCGATGTCCGCGGTGTCGACCCGGCGGACGGGCAGCGCCAGGCGCGCGGCCGCGTCGTCGGGATCCAGGATCAGCTGCCGGGGCTCGTCGTCCCGGGCGGGGAAGAGTGTCCGCAGGATCTCATGGCGTCCCACCACGTCCCGGAGCGCCTCGGTGAGCGCCGGTACGTCCAGCGCTCCGGACAGGCGGACCACGACCGACGCGTTGAGGGATGCATCCCCGCCGTCCACCTCACTCTGGAACCAGAAGCGCAGCTGCGAAAAGGACAGAGGGGTCATGTCGTCCGGGCCTCCAAGCCTCAGAGTCTCAAAGAAGGGAAAAGGGGTGGTCAGGCGAATGCTTCGCGGAGTTCGTCCAACTGCCGCAGGCCCTTGAGCACGGTCGCGGTGTCCACGCCGAAGTCGATCAGGCAGGCGATCTCATCGACCCCGACATCACGCAGGCGCTCCACGATCCGGCGCGCTTCGTCCACGGTGCCGAAGAGTCCGCGCTCTTCGACGTAGGTGTCGAAGGAGCGGGCGACGAGGAATTCGATGTCCTCCTCGTCGAGTGCGTCGGCGTCGATATCGATGTCATCGCCGGGATCGGAATCGGATTCGAAGTCGGAACCGGAGTCGGGGTGCGAACCGGGACGGTCGTTCCCCAGCGAACCGGTGACCAGGTTGAGTGAACTCTTCAGGTAGGCGTGGAGGGGCCCGCGTACGGCCTCCCGCACCTCCGCCAGGTCCTGCCCCAGCAGGGTGTGCAGCATGAGGACGACATGGCCTTCCGCTCCGTCATGGGTATCGCGGTGAACCCTGCGGTATTCGGCGATCTTTCCGGCCAGTTCGCCGATGTCCTGGTGGAGGAGATGGGTGAGTATCCCGGCACGGCTCGTGGCCGCGGCGCGGAAGGTGTCGGCATCGCCCGCGCTGGTGATCCAGACCGGGAGCTCCGGCTGCACGGGGGGAGGGTAGATCCGCACCGCAGCCGGGTTGCCGGTCCCGTCGACCACCTCGTGGCTGCCGCCGCGCCACAAGGTGCGGACCTGCTCGACCCGCTCCAGGGTGACACGCTTGCGGTCCTGGTAGGAGCTGTGGCTCAGGGCGAAGTCGACGGGGTGCCAGCCCGAGGCGAAGGAGACGCCGACCCGGCCGCCGGAGAGGTTGTCGACCACCGACCACTCCTCGGCGATCCTGAGGGGGTGGTGCAGGGGCGCGACCACGCTGCCGGCTCTGATCGCGATTCGCTCGGTGGTGGTGGCCAGCGCGGCGCCCACCACAGCGGGGTTCGGATACAGCCCGCCGAACGCGTGGAAGTGCCGCTCAGGTGTCCATACGGCGCGGAAGCCATGCTGATCGGCGAACCTCGCTCCTTCGAGAAGGAGTTCATAGCGGCCTGCGCCACCGTCCGGGTGACTTGCGCTGTCATCGGCGAAGTAGAAGAGGCTGAAGTCCATGTGATCCCCCGTTTCTGTCGGTTGGCCGTCAGCCGGTCAGCTGCCGCCTCGCATCCGTCGCAGCGCCGGCCGCGCCCTGGGGGCGGTATCGAGCCGCTCCGAGAGGTCGGCCACCGTGGGTGCGTCGTAGACCGCCTCGACGGTGAGTTCGACACCGAACTCCGCACGGATTCTGCTGACGAGCCGGGTCACGAGGAGTGAGTGGCCGCCGAGTTCGAAGAAGTCGTCATCGATGCCGACACCGGCGCCGGCTGCCCCTGGCGACGCCCCCCGTGCCCCGAGGAGTTCCTCGTACATCCGGCACAGCGCTTCCTCCCGGGGCGTCCTCGGTTCGCGGCAGTCACGCCTGGGGCCGATCTCGGGCTCGGGCAGGGCGGCGCGGTCCAGCTTGCCGTGCGGTGTCAGCGGGAAGCGGTCCAGGACGACCACGGCCGACGGCAGCATGAACGACGGCAGGAACGCTGCCGCGTGGCCGGTGACGGACTCCCTGAGGTGTGCGGCGGCAGCGGACACCGGGCTGGTTTCCGGCACCACGTAGGCCACGATCCTTCGGTCACCGCGGCCGTACTCGCGTATCGCCACCGCGGCTCCGGCGACCCCGGGATGTGCGGCGAGCACCGCCTCGATCTCACCCGGTTCGATCCGGTGGCCCCGTATCTTCACCTGCTGGTCGGCACGGCCGACGAACTCCAGTTCGCCGTCAGCGTTGCATCGGACGAGATCGCCGGTGCGGTACATCCTTGTCCCCGGGGGGCCGTACGGGTCCGCGACAAAGCGTTCAGCGCTGGCCGCCGGCCGGTTCAGATAGCCACGGGCCAGGCAGACCCCCGCGACATGGAGTTCACCCACCGCTCCGGCCGGTACCGGCCGGAGCCATTCGTCGAGCACGTACACACGTGTGTGGCGCACCGGCCGCCCGATCGGCGGCTGCGCGGAGCCGGTCAACGCGGAGCCGTCCAGCGCACCGCTCATGGCGGCGCAGACGGTGGTCTCGGTCGGCCCGTACGCGTTGATCATCGTGCGCCCCGCCGACCAGCGGCGCGCCAGTTCGGCCCCCAGCGCCTCGCCCCCGACGACCAGGTTGCCCACCGAACGCAGGGCGTCGGCTGACAGCACGCTCAGCACCGCCGCGGGCACCGCGAGATGGGTGATACGCCGCTCGTCCACCAGGCGGTGCAGTTCCGGCCCCGGCAGCAGGCTGCGGGCGGGCGCCATGACGAGTGTGGCGCCCGAGGAGAGGGTCATGGCCACCTCCCAGAAGAACGGGTCGAAGCTGGGGGAGATGAACTGGAGTGTCCGCGAGGTCACTTCGACCTCCAGCGCCCGCCGCAGATGGGCAGCCAGATTGGCGAGCCCCGCACGCGTCACCACCACACCCTTAGGGCGTCCGGTGGATCCCGAGGTGTAGATCACATACGCGGCACCGGCCGGATACAGCGGGCCGTGCCGTTCGGCGTCCGTGAGATCGGCCGCCGGATGGCGACGTGATTCGGCTTCCCCTTCCGGGGCGTCGAGGCACAGGAGATGTACGGGGGGCAGCGCGGAGGGTCCGGACAGTGCGGTGGTCACCTCGGGAGGCAGCGCGCTGTCCACGGTGGTGAGCAGTATGCCGGGCCGTGCGTCACCGAGGATTCGGGTGATGCGCTCCGCCGGGTACTCCGGGTCCACCGGCAGATACGAGGCCCCGGTCTTCATCACGGCCAGCACCCCGGTCAGCAGTGCGACCGATCTCGTCGCCGCGGAGGCGACGACGGTCTCCGGGCGCGCACCCCGCGCGATCAGCAGGCGAGCGAGCCGGTTCGCGTCGGCGTTGAGCTCGCCGTACGAGACCATCCGGCCCTTGAACTCCGCAGCCGACGCGTCCGGAGTCCGCTCCGCCCAGTGCTCGAAGCACTCCAGCAGGCTGGGGGTAGCGGTATCCGCCTCGCATTCCCAGCCGATGGGTAATGGTTCAAATCCAGAGGAATCCACGGGCGCGGAAATCGCGGCGCACTCCGCGCATTGGGCCGCGGACTCGTCAGAACATCCTGAGGCGCCGCGCGAATCATCACCCACGAACGACTCCTCGCCTTGATCCGTGAGATCCCCGTTTCGACACCCGTACACGTTTCGCGGGGCCTTCTACGGAGACCAGGGGTTTTGTCCGTACCCCATTGCCGTAACAGTGCGTCCGACACGATTCAGCGGCCGATCCTAGGCGCGACACGGCCTGTTTTCACAGTGTTGCAGACAGTTGTGTGATCTTGTTAACGTAACCCGTCCATCGCGCAGGCCACGAAGGACCTGTTCTCGCTATGACTTCACAGGAGAGGGCACGTCCGACGCGGTTAGGCGGACTGTGGGCCCACCGCAACTTCCGTTTCCTGCTCATCGGGGAGACCGCAGGCCGGCTCGGGGCGAGCATCACCTCGGTGCTGCTGCCTCTCCTGGCAGTCGACACCCTGCATGCCTCACCGTGGATGATCGGGCTGCTGACCGCCGCCCCATGGGTGCCCTGGCTCGTCATCGGACTTCCCGCCGGCGCCTGGGTGGACAGACTTCCGCGCCGCAGCATCATGCTGTGGTGCAATCTCGTTTCGGCGGTGCTCCTTCTCAGTGTGCCGGTCGCATGGTGGCTGGCCGCACTGAGCATCTGGCATGTCCTGGTGGTGGCCTTTCTGACCGGCGCGGCCGCCGTGTTCTTCTCCACCGCGTACTCCGCCTATCTGCCGTCCCTCGTGGACAAGGACGATCTGATGGAGGGCAACGCCAAACTGCAAGCGGCGGAGCAGACCACCCGGGTCGCCGGTCCCGGCGCGGGCGGCCTCATCGCGCAGTCCGTGGGCAGTGCCACCGGATTGCTCTTCGAGGTGCTGTCGTTCCTCGTCTCGACGGTGTGCTTGCTGTCCATCCGCGCCGTCGAGTCCCGCCCCGACCGTGAGTCGGGACCGATACTCCGCGAGATAGCCGACGGGCTGCGCTTTGTCACACGCGACCGCTACGTCCGCGCCATCACCGTCTTCGGCGCTGCGGTGAACATGGCCCTGGCCGGCTACCAGGCCACACAGATCGTCTTCCTCGTCCGCACGGTCGGCGCGTCACCGGGCCTGGTCGGAACGCTGGTGGCCTTCGGCGGGGTCGGCGGCATCCTGGGCGGTCTCGCCGCCGCACGGGTGTCCCGCCGCTTCGGCACGGCACGCGGTCTGCTGTACGTACAACTCGTGGCGGCGCCCTTCGGGTTGCTCATCCCGCTCACCCAACAGGGTTCCCGGCTCGCCCTCTTCGCCATCGGGTCCACCGTGATGATGGCCGGTGTGGTGGCCTGCAACGTCATCATCGTGAGCTTCCGGCAGTCCTACTGCCCGACAGAGCTCATCGGACGGGTCACCGCCACGACGATGTTCGTCAACTTCAGCACGATCCCGGTGGGCGCGCTGCTCGGCGGCGCGATGAACACCTTCCTGGGACTGAGGCCGACGATGTGGGTGGTCTGTCTCGGCCTCTGCGCCACGAGCGGCATCCTGCTCTCCCGACCCCTGCGGGGGCTGCGGGACCTACCCGTCTCCCAACAGGTACCGGCGGCCTGAGGAATCGCGCCGACGACGAGGGGCGGGGCCCGGTACGGGACCCGCCCCTGGCAGCGGGCCCCCGGGGAACGGATCTCCCGGCCTCGCCCGGAGCGGTCAGCGCCTGCTGGAGACTCCGTAGTACTGGAGGTCCTGCACGGCGGCCGTACGCTGCGCCGGATAGCGGGTGGTGACGGCGGCGGCGGTGCCGCCGTCGCGGCTGACCACGGCCTCGGTGCGGCCGGGGCTCAGCGGCAGCCCGCGAGCGTACGGGCCTGCGGGAGCACCGTACGTATGGGGCACGGTGCCGACGCGCGCGCGGACCGTGGCGGGTGCGGTCAGGAAGGTGAGGACTTCCACCTGGTCACTCGCGGGCGCGGTGCCCGGCCGGGGACGCATCCGTAGGGGGTGGGTCGCGGTGTCGGCGGCGGACGTGAACTGCACGCGGGAGGTGACGTACACGGTGTCACGGACGATCCGGGGCCAGGTCCCCGTCTTGAAGCGCGTGAGGTAGTAGGAGGATATGTCCAGGTAGGTATGGCCGTTGTGCAGCGAGGGAGCGAACTGCGTGCCCTCCGAGTAGTCGTTCCAGGTCGTGAGCTGCACCCAGTCCGCCCCGTCGGAGATCGCGTGGTTCCAAGTCGAGCGCAGGGTGGCGGTGTTGCCCGCTTCGTCGTAGACGCCCTGGTTGGGCCGGGCGTCCTGGATGGACACGGCCTGCATCCACTTCTTGCCCAGAGAATGGGCGAGCCGGATGTCGTCGGGAACACCGTCCTGCTGGGTGTGGCTGCGGTTGCCCCAGGACGAGAAGGCCTCACTGAACGGTGCGAACCGCTCGGCGTTCGCACGGAATTCCAGGAAGACCGGGACCAGCGCGGTGCCGATGCCGTGCTCGCCGAGGCGTCCGATGACCTGGCTCCACCAGGCCGGTTCCCGGGCCTCGGCCTTGAACGGGGAGACCACGAGGCGGCCGTCGGCCAGGCGGTACGCGGACGGGGAGGCGGCGAGCTCGGCCAGTGCGTCGGCGAGGGTGCGCGGGTCAGTGTCCAGGGACGCCATGTCCGGCATCAGCACGATACGGAATCCGGGGTCGACGCGCTGCGCCGCGCGCAGCAGCAGTTCGACGCGCTCCCGGTTGGTACCGGTCAGGGAGAGGATGTCGACGGTGAATCCGTCGATCCCGGCGTCCCGGGCGGTCCTCACTTCCTTTTCCAGGTTGGCGAGTCGCCAGTCCCCGCCGCTGGGCTGCACGGGCAGCGGCCGGTCCCGGAGCAGCCCGCCGTAGGCCGCGTGCTTGCCCTTCTCCCCGTCGGCCGTGAGGTAGTTGCGGTTGTAGTAGTCCCGCGCGGTGGGCTCGTTGTCGAGCGAGAGCGGGTAGGGCGGGAAGTAGTGCGCGAAGACGAGGTGCGGACTACGGCGCAGCACCTCGGTGGCCGGCAGGTCGAAGGGAAGCGCCGAGCTCGACGGCCCAGCCGGTGCCGTGCTGGGCTCCGGGTCGGGAGCGGGCCCGGTGGGCTCCGGGCTCGGCGGCTCGGAGGGCGTCGTGGTGGGGGACGCGGGCGGCTCCCAGTCGGGGGCCGGTTCGGTGGCAGCCGGGCTCGGTCGAGCGGCGCGCGGCACGGGGTGTTCCCGGTCGCCCGCGAGACCGGCTCCGGCACCCAGCCCGATCAGTAACAGTCCGAGCAGGGCTCCGATCGTGGCGCGTCGTTTTCGGTTGGACGGTCTTCGGTGGTGGTGGGCGCGGCGGACCGGCTGTTCCAGCATGGGTGTCCTCCGTGGACGCGGCGTGGGTTCTGAAGCACGGGACCAGACGCTCACAAGCATGGCCTGCCGACCGGTGAAAGCACTATCGAACGAGCCTCTGTGGCGACAACACGCCACCGTCGCAAAGCGGCTCAGGGCGTCTCAGCACGTCGCGACGCGTCTCGGCACGTTCTCAACGCGTCAGTGCGTTGTGGCGCCGAGCCGGTCGGTGTCGTCGTGGGTCTCCATGTAGACGTCGAGGGAGTCCTCGCGCATGGCCTGCCACAGCTCGGCTCCTTCGCCGCTGTCCAGCAGGACCACGGACTGGCCGGAGATCATGTCGGTCCCCTTGACGGGGGCGTTCATGAACACCATCGAGCCAGGACGCACGTTCCTGTTGTCCCACAGCATCGCGCGCAGGTCGGTGTCGCTGAGCCGGTCGTCCACGCTCACCGCCGCGGTGAGGTCGTCCAGCACCTCGGTGGCCTTGGCCGGGTTGGAGAACGTCGACGGGCGCATGACCTTCCCGAGCAGGGTGCGCAGGAAGTACTGCTGGCGGTGGGTACGGTCGAAGTCGCCGCGGGGCAGGTTCTTCCGTTCGCGTACGTAGGTCAGGGCCTCGGTGCCGTCCATATGGCGGCTCGCGCCGTCCACGACGAGGTCCACTCCGCCCACGGAGTCGGTGAGTTCCTTGAAGCCGTCCCAGTCGATCACGGCGAGGTGGTCCACCCGCACCTTGGTCAGCCGCTGCACCGTGTCGATGAGCAGTGGCGGTCCGCCCCAGGAGAACGCGGCGTTGAGCTTGGCCTTGCCGTGTCCGGGTATCTCCACCCAGGAGTCACGGGGCAGTGAGACGACATACGCACCGGAGTGGTCCGCCGGGAGGTGGACCAGCATCATCGTGTCGCTGCGCTGGGCGCCGTACTTCCACTGGGGAGCCTTGGCGTCGCGGCCCGTGGTCGGCAGGTCGGAGCGGCTGTCCACGCCGACGAGGAGGAACGTCTGGCCGCCGCGCGACGGCGCGGGCTGCTCGGCCGCGGGGATCGTCGTCGGGAAGACACCGGATATGCGGTCGACCTTGCCGGTGTAGTGGTCGACGGTCCACCAGGCGATCCCGCCCACCATGAGCAGGCCCACCGCGAGCAGCGTCATCGCCCCGATGAGCACTCGGCGTGCGCGGCTCCTGGGCTTCCCGCGGCGCCGGCTCTCCGCTCCGGTGGCCCCGGTGGCCGTGCCGCTGGTCCCGGGCGTCGCCCCGTTGGCGTCGCCGGTGGTGGATTCGTCCGACTCCACGGCGGCAGCCGGGAGGATGTCCATCGCTTCGGTCCGGTCCGTCATCGCGGCATCGGCCGCCTTTCTGTCCCCCACCACGCACCCCGGCACCGCTGGAGCGTGTCCCCTTCCCCGTCGGGCGCACACTGTAGCCAGCATGTTCGAGGTTCGTACAGATTTCTGTGAGGTTCGCGACCCGGCGCCCCTCATCCGCACACCATGCGGTTTCATGTGGCCCAGTACCTGTCGGTCACGTTCACGTAAACGCGCCCATGCGTGCATAAGTTTGCCGGTACCGTTCACCATCGTGTCACATGTTCGATGAACAGACGTTCGTGACATCGGTAGCTCACGCCACCGAACGTGCCTGGGGGGGTACATGTGGGATGTTCAGACCGCTGATTTCGATCGATCAAGCGAGGCCCGTTACAGGGCCCGCTCCTCACTGTGGATGGGACGCAAGTCCCGGTGGTATCTGCCCGCTTCGCTGATCATCGACCTCGGCGGCGCCGGGGTGCCCGTAGGGCTGATGTTCTACGCCACCCATCAGCCGTGGGCGGTCCCGAGCGGTATCGCCGCGGGGCTCGCATGGGCGGGTGTCCAGTTGTTCCGTTCGCGCTACGAGGCACGGGCCATCGGCGAGGACCGGGGCGCGCTCCCGGTGCTCCACGACTGGTTCATCCTGCTGGGAGTGCTCGCGGTGGGACACGCCGCGATGGGGATCCGGTTGCGCGCGCTGCTGTGCCTGGTCGCACTGCTGCCGGCCCTGCTGCTGACACTGATCTGCCGCAAGGCGGTGCACCGCCATCTCGCGGCGAAGCGCCGCAGGGCGCAGGCGGTGGTCAAGGTGCTGGTGGTCGGCGAGCCGACCGCGGCGGACGATGTGACCGCGCACCTCGCCGCTCGTACCGACCATCCGTATGTGGCGGTGGGAGCCGTCCCCGTGGGAGGCGGAGACTTCGACTCCGGCATCCGGACCGGAAAGCGACTGGCCGAGACCACGCCCGAGTCCCCGGCCGAGGACTCCGAGCTGGTGGTCGGCGCGGTGCAGCGGCTCGGCGCCGACCTGGTGCTGGTCGTCCCGGGCACCACGCTCTCCGGGGAGCGGCTGCGCCGCCTCTCCTGGGGACTGCACGACGCCGGGATCGAACTGTTCCTCGCACCGGGTCTGGTGGAGGTGTCCGTCAAGCGCCTGGAGACCGGATCAGCCGGCGGTATGTCGCTGCTTCGGGTGGCCCCGCCGACCAAGGAGGGCATGCAGCCCCTGCTCAAGCAGGTGCTGGACCGCTGTTCCGCCCTGCTGGGTCTGCTGGTGCTGGCCCCGCTGCTGCTGCTGATCGCGGCGGCGGTGAAGCTGTCGTCACCGGGTCCGGTGTTCTATCTCCATGAGCGCATCGGCCTGAGTGGGCGCCCGTTCGTGATGTGGAAGTTCCGCAGCATGCGGGTGGGCGCCGACACCGAGAAGGCCGATCTGGCCCAGGAGAACGAGCACGACGGCCTGATGTTCAAGATGCGCCGCGACCCCCGGGTCACCCGCGTCGGACACTGGCTGCGCCGCACCTCTCTCGACGAACTGCCCCAGCTCGTCAATGTGCTCAAGGGTGACATGTCCCTGGTGGGCCCACGGCCGCCGCTCGCCGACGAGGTGGCCCGCTACACGCCCGTCGAGTGGCGGCGGCTGACCGTGCGGCCGGGGATGACCGGGCTGTGGCAGATCAGCGGGCGCTCGGACCTGTCCTGGGACGAAACCGTCCAGCTCGATCTCAGCTATGTCGACAACTGGTCGTTCACCAGCGACGTGGATGTCATGGCCCGTACGTTCCGCGCCGTCGTCGACGGCCGCGGGGCGTACTGAGGACGGCACCCGTGACCGCACAGCACCCCGACGTGGTCGCCGGCGCCGGGCCCCGCCGCCGCGGGCCCCGGCCGGACCGCGGCGGGCCCCCGGGCCCGGGGCCGGGGGGGGGCCCCCGCCCCCACACCGCGCCGCCCCGCCCCGGATACTGGGTGGTCTACGCACCGGGCCCGTTCACCAGCGGCGCGTCCGCGCTCGCCTTCTGCGCGGAACGCGGCAGGACGACGGCCAACTCCTGTATCGGCCGCTATCTCAGCACCAGCGCTGACGACTACGGATTCCAGTGCGGCCCGCCGGCGAGCAATCCCACAGGCCGGTGCTACCGCCGCTATTCCTGAGCCGGGAGTGAGCCGAGGAATTCGAGCGCCACCCGCCAGGTCCGGTCGGCCGCTTCCTCGTCGTAGTCCGGAAGATCCGGGTCGGTGTACAGATGTCCCGCGCCCGGATAGCGGTGCACCTCCACGTCGGCCCCCGCTCTGCCCATCCGGAGGTACCAGGCCGTCAGCCAGTCATGCGGCTCGAACGGGTCGGGGTCGGCCACGTGCAATTGCACCGGCAGCTCATCGACATGGGCATCATTCGCAATATCGGATGTTCCGTGCAAAAGTAGCAAACCGCGCGCCTTCTCGTCTCCAAGCGCCAGGTTCTGCGCCACGGCCGCGCCGAACGAGAAGCCCGCGTACACCAGTCCGTGCTCCGAGTGAGGGGCGGCGGCCAGGACCGCCCGCTTCAGGAGTTCATCCATACCGACCTCGTCGCGGAACTCCCTGGCTTCCTCGACGGAGTCGAAGACGGACCCGCCGAACAGGTCGGGTGTCCACACCTGGTGCCCGGCCGCACGAAGCCGCTCGGCGGCCGAGTGCACGGCCGGACGCAGACCGTACACAGAATGGAAAAGCATGATGTGCATGCGGTCAGGTTACGTTCGAGGTTATGGAGAACGTGCTGCGCCCGATGATCGTCCTGGTCGGCTCGGTGGGGCTGACGCTGCTGCTGGTCTGGCTCGCGGACCTGCTGCTGCGCCGAGCCGACGCCCGCCACAGTGAGACCCCGCTGTGGGGACTGCTGCGCCGCTGCCGCGCACCGCTCCAGGTGGTGCTGCTCACCGCCCTGCTGAGGGGCACCTACGGGGAGACGCACATTCCGGTCGTGGAGCGGAACGAGCGACTGATAGGCCATGTGCTGACCCTGGTGCTGATCGCGGCGTCCTCCTGGCTGGTGATGCGGATAGCCGACGCGGTGGTCGAGTCGTCCTATTCGCGCTACGC
Source organism: Streptomyces sp. NPDC127084 (assembly GCF_042724175.1). Taxonomy (NCBI): domain Bacteria; kingdom Bacillati; phylum Actinomycetota; class Actinomycetes; order Kitasatosporales; family Streptomycetaceae; genus Streptomyces; species Streptomyces sp. NPDC127084. Next base: position 42,125 of record NZ_JBHXFA010000028.1, on the reverse strand, counting down.
GGCGAGCACCAGCACCCGGGATCCGGCCCGGGTTCGCCGGGTACGCACGCAGGTGGCACTCGTCCAGCGGATCGTCACCGCCGTCATCTGCGTGGTCGCCGTCGCCTCGATGCTGCTGACCTTCCCGGGAATGGACAAGCTCGGCGCCTCGCTGCTCGCCTCCGCCGGCGTACTGGGCATCGTCGCCGGTGTCGCCGCGCAGTCCACGCTCGGCAACCTCTTCGCCGGTTTCCAGATCGCCTTCGGCGACATGGTGCGGATCGGCGACACGGTCGTGGTGGACGGCGAGTGGGGCACCGTGGAGGAGGTCACCCTGACGTTCCTCGCGGTACGCACCTGGGACGAGCGGCGGATCACCATGCCGGTCTCCTACTTCACCAGCAAGCCGTTCGAGAACTGGTCCCGCGGTGGTGCGCAGATGACCGGCACGGTCTTCCTGCACCTCGACCACTCGGCACCGGTGGCCGCTATGCGCGAGAAGCTCCGGGAGATCCTGCTCGAGTGCGGGGAGTGGGACGGGCGCGAATGGTCGCTCGTGGTCACGGACACCACGCCCAACTCGATGGTGGTACGGGCGGTGGTCACCGCCAAGGACGCCGACGACCTCTGGACGGTGCGCTGCGCGGTGCGGGAGCAGCTGATCGGCTGGCTGTGCGAACGCCATCCGCACGCGCTCCCCCGCATCACGACGGCGATGGCGGTGGAGGCCCCTGGGACACACGCGGAGGAGGGCGTCTCCCGACGAGGTGGACAGGGCTGATCTGGCCAGGAGGCCGGTGCGGGAAGTTGGGACGCGCGGCGCACCGCTGACCCCCACCCGTGCCGCTCAGCGCATACTGCGTACGTCGAGATGTCGCAGCACCCGGTCCACCACTTCGGGATCGGTACCCGGTTCGCTGCGGGCGGCCAGTACCTCATGGCGTGCGGCGGACAGCATCTCGCGGGTGATCCGGGACACCGTGCGCAGCCGGTGGGCGCGCTGGGTGTACCAGTCGCGGCGTTCCTCCTCCACGATGTCCGGGCTGATCCGGGTACCGACGTCGTACGCGGCCCGCTGCAGCCGCCCGGCGATGTCCTCCGGCAGGTCCTCGACCTCCTCGATCTCCTTCAGCCGGTGCTTGGCCGCCCGTGCCGCCCGGCGGGCCAACTCGCGCTCCAGGGCCCGTTCGGCATCCGTGTCGGCCCGTACACCGAGGCGTTTCACCAGCCAGGGGAGACTGAGCCCCTGCACGATCAGAGTGGTCATGATCACCGCGAAGGCGATGAAGATGATCTCGTCGCGGTACGGGAACGGCTCACCGTCCGCGGTCCGCAGCGGGATCGCCAGAGCCAGCGCCACCGACGCCACTCCCCGCATGCCCGACCACCACATGACGACGGTCTCGCGCCAGCCGACCGGGATCTCCTCGTCGTAGTCGCGGATGCGGTGCAGTCGCTTGGCGAGCGCGGTGGCGGGCAGCAGATACAGCAGCCGTACGCCGATGACGACCGCGACAACGGCGGCGGCCCAGCCGGCGAGGGTGACCATCCCGGCCTCGTGCCCGTCGGCCGCCGCCTCCACTACGTGGTAGAGCTCAAGTCCGATCAGCCCGAAGGCCAGGCCGGTCACCAGGGTGTCCACGACCTGCCAGAAGGTGTCCCCGGCCAGCCGCCCCATCACGTCGTCCGCGTCGACGGCGTTCTCGGCGAGATAGAGCGCGGTGACCAGAACGGCCAGCACACCGGACCCTAGGAGTTCCTCGGCCAGCGCGTAACTCACGAACGGCACCAGCAGCGTCAGCCCGATCTGCAGGGTGGCGTCGCCGAGCAGTCCCATCAGCCGGTTCGACAGCCAGCCGAGCGCCAGTCCGACCACGACCGCCACCACCGCGGACAGCACCAACTCCCCGGCCGCCTTGGGCCATGAGAAGGTGCCGCTGACGGCGGCGGCGATCGCCACGTGGTAGAGCACGATCGCGGTGACGTCGTTGAAGAGCCCCTCGCCCTCCAGGATCGACACCAGCCGCCGGGGCAGCCCGAGCGAGCCCGCGACGGCGGTGGCGGCGACCGGGTCGGGCGGTGCGACCAGCGCTCCGAGCGCGACGGCGGCGGCCAGCGGCAGCCCGGGGACGACGGCGTGCGCGACCGCCGCGACCGCCGCCGTGGTGACGAACACCAGGGCGACGGCCAGCAGCAGGATGGGCCGGATGTTGGCGGTGAACTGGCGCCAGGACGTGCGCTGGACGGCGGCGTACAGCAGCGGCGGGAGCAGCAGCGGCAGGATGTACTCGGGCGGCAGGGCGATGTTCGGCACGAACGGCAGCAACGCGAGCACCACACCGATGAGCGTCATCAGCACGGGCGCTGGCAGCCCGAGGCGCTCCCCCAGCGGCACGGTGACCACGGCACCCAGCAACAGACCGAGCAACAGGGCCAATTGGTCCACGGGCGTACCTCCCGGGGGCGGTGCGTTGAAGGCCGGCCCGGTAAGCGTCCCACGCGATCACCGCGAATCGGCCGCCACCCCACCCGGGGAGTGGGCGGCACCGCCCACTCAGGCGCTCCGCGTCCCGGTCGGCGTCAGGCGCTCTCCGCCGCGATACGGTCCAGGGCCGCCTGGAGGTCGTCCGGGTACTCGCTGCCGAACTCGACCCACTGCCCGTCCGCGGGGTGCTCGAACCCGAGCCGCACGGCGTGCAGCCACTGCCGGGTCAGACCGAGCCGCCGTGCCATGGTCGGATCGGCGCCATAGGTGAGGTCGCCCACACAAGGGTGCCGGTGTGCCGACATATGCACCCGGATCTGGTGCGTACGGCCCGTCTCCAGCTTGATGTCGAGCAGCGAGGCGGCCCGGAAGGCCTCCATCAGGTCGTAGTGCGTGACGGACGGCTTGCCGTCAGCGGTCACGGCCCACTTGTAGTCGTGCTGCGGGTGCCGTCCGATCGGCGCGTCGATGGTGCCGCTCAGCGGGTCGGGGTGGCCCTGAACCAGCGCGTGGTAGCGCTTGTCCACCGTGCGTTCGCGGAACTGCTGCTTCAGCAGCGTGTACGCGCGCTCCGACTTGGCGACCACCATCAGGCCCGAGGTGCCGACGTCCAGCCGGTGCACGATGCCCTGGCGCTCCGCGGCGCCAGAGGTGGAGATCCGGTACCCGGCCGCGGCGAGCCCGCCGATCACGGTGGTCCCGGTCCAGCCGGGGCTCGGGTGCGCGGCCACCCCGACCGGCTTGACGATCACCACGATGTCGTCGTCGTCGTGGACGATCTCCATGCCCTCGACCGGCTCCGCGACGATCTGCACCGGCGCGGGTGCCTGCGGCATCTCGACCTCGAGCCACGCGCCCCCGCTGACCCGCTCGGACTTGCCCACGGCGACCCCGTCCACCAGCACCTTCCCGGCGGCCGCCAGCTCGGCGGCCTTGGTGCGGGAGAACCCGAACATACGGGAGATGGCAGCGTCGACGCGCTCGCCTTCGAGGCCGTCGGGAACGGGCAGGGTGCGGGTTTCGGGAAGCGTACTCACCCGTCGAGTATGCCTTGTCAGTTCTTGTGCACGGTCCCGTCGGGGTCCAGCCCCCGGAAGGAGAGGATCACGATCAGGAAGCCACCGCACACGATCGCCGAGTCCGCGAGGTTGAACACGGCGAAGTGCGCGGGCGCGATGAAGTCGACCACCGCACCCTGGAGGAACCCGGGCGCACGGAAGATCCGGTCGGTGAGATTGCCCAGCGCGCCGCCGAGCAGCAGCCCGAGCGCGATGGCCCACGGCAGGCTGTAGAGCTTGCGCGCGAGCCGTGCGATCACCACGACCACGATCGCGGCGATGATCGTGAAGATGATCGTGAAAGCGCCGCCGAAGCCGAAGGCGGCTCCCGGGTTGCGTACCGCGGTGAAGGTCAGCAGATCGCCGATGACCGGGATCGGCGGCTGGTGCTCCAGCCGCGCCACCACGAGCAGCTTGCTGCCGAGGTCGAGCAGATACGCCACGATGGCGACGGTGAACAGCGCGACGACGCGGCGCCGGCCCCGGGGACGCTCCTCGGGACCTTGGTCCGAGGAGTGCTCATCGGGACGTGCCTCAGCGGGCGCTGCCGCGTCGTCGGCCTCGTCTTTGTTGTCTGGCGTACCGATGACGCGCTCCGCCTCTGCCACGTGAGTCCCTCGACCTGGGTACCTGGGTGATACCTGACTGGTCACGAGGGTACGGCACACCCCCGGGAACGGGCTTGCGAACGAGCCTCTCAGCCCCGGCGCTCCTGCTTCTGCTTGTCCTCCACGCACAGGGTCGCTCTCGGGAATGCCTGCATCCGAGCCTTGCCGATGGGCTTCCCGCAGATCTCGCAGAGGCCGTAGGTGCCGGTGTCGAGGCGACGCAGGGCGCGCTCGGACTGCTCGACCATCTCACGGGCGTTGTTGGCCAGGGCGATCTCGTGCTCGCGCGTGATGTTCTTGGTGCCGGTGTCGGCCTGATCGTCACCCGCGCCGTCACCCGAGTCGCGCATCAGACCGGTCAGCGCCTCCTCGGAGTGGCTGATCTCGGCCCGCAGCCTGGCCAGCTCGTCCTCCAGCTCGGCGCGCGCGTCCGCGACCTCATCGGGCGTCCACGGGTCCTCACCGGGGCGCACCGCCAGTTCTCCGGGCGCCGCCGCGGCACGCTCGGGTGCCAGTGCCGTAGCCGTGCTGTCCCCACCGGCTGCGGCTCCGGCCGCGATCTTCTTCGCTCCCACCGTCCTGGCTCCCGTCTGCTTGGCGGCCTTCGCCGCCTCCTTGGCCGCCTTGGCGGCCTTACCGGCACCGGCGCCCGCCGCCTTCCCGGCGGTCGCGGTCTTCTTCGTCTTCGCTGGCTTGGCCGGCTTCGCCCGCGCTGTGGGGGTCGGCTCCTCGGGATGCCCCGCCGCTGCCTTGCGGGCGGGGGGCTTCTTGGCCGCCGCCTTCACAGGCGCGGCCTTGCCGGTCCCGGAGACCTCGGTGCTCGCGGTGTTCTTGGGGGGTTTGGCGGCTATGGCTGCCTTGGCTGTGCCAGAGGCCTTGGCGCCGCTCTTGGTCGCGGTCCCGGAAGTCCTCTTTGACGCGACCTTGGACACGGTCTTGGACGCGGTCTTCTTCTTCGCATCGCCCGCGGGCTTCGCCGCACCCCTGGCCGCTTCGGCGGCCTTCTTCGCCGGCGCCACGGCCATCACCTCCGTCGCCTCATGCGCGTACGCACCGGCCCCGCTGGTCTTCTGCGTCCGGCCGACAGCCGGTCGCGTCGTCGCGACGGTGCTCTTCCTGCCGTTCATTCCCTTGGCCGCCGCACCCGCGGCGGCGGTGGACCTCATGGACGCCGTCCCCTTCAGGGCGGTCTTCTTCGCCACCATGGCCGCGGCCCCTTCACATATTGTGATCTTGCGCGCGAATCGGTGCTGGGACGATAAATCGGCCCCAGCGCCGCGGCAACGGGGCACGCCGCCCAAAGGGCCTGCCCCGCGCCTGCCCGGACGCGAGCCTGCATCCGTTGTGCCCAGCTCCCCGCCCGGTAATCCGCCCTGATGACCGGTACCCGATTCCGCGCGGGACCGTATGGCCATTCGGGTCACGGTGAAGCACGGCGGATCACCCGTGCGCCACGAGGGAAATCCGGTCGGCCCCGCACGGAACCGGCCCGTACACTGGGCGGAGCGAAAGGCGTGGATGGGGACCAGTAGCGTCGTACGCAGCCATGAGCGACCCGGGGACGGTGCGAGCCCGGGGGCGAGCGCGAGGTGAAACATCACCCCGGAGCCGCCGGAAGAAAGCCCACGGTCACCCGGCGTGACCCGGCGAGTAGAACCGGCTTCGCGGCCTCAATGAGGGGGCCTGGGGCGAAAGCGCCCGGGGCCAAGGAGGGTGGTACCGCGGGAGCAGCTCATCGGCTCTCGTCCCTCCGACGGAACAGGCACAGTCCGTTGGAGGAGCCCCTATATGACGCCCCCACCGCAGTACCGCCAGGTACCCGCCCAGGTCGACCTGCCCGCGCTCGAGCACGCCGTGCTCGACTTCTGGCAGGACAACAAGATCTTCGCGAAGAGCCTTGAGCAGTCCGAGGGCCGCCCCGAATGGGTGTTCTACGAAGGTCCGCCGACCGCCAACGGCATGCCCGGTGCCCACCACATCGAGGCCCGCGTCTTCAAGGACGTCTTCCCACGCTTCCGCACCATGCGGGGCTATCACGTCGCCCGCAAAGCCGGCTGGGACTGCCACGGGCTGCCCGTCGAGCTCGCCGTCGAGAAGGAGCTCGGCTTCAGCGGCAAGCAGGACATCGAGGACTACGGCATCGCCGAGTTCAACGCCAAGTGCCGTGAGTCGGTCACCCGCCACACGGACGCGTTCGCCGAGCTCACGACCCGTATGGGGTACTGGACCGATCTCGACGGCGCGTACCGGACGATGGACCCGGCGTACATCGAGTCCGTCTGGTGGTCGCTGAAGGAGATCTTCAAGAAGGGCCTGCTGGTCCAGGACCACCGCGTCGCCCCCTGGTGCCCCCGCTGCGGCACGGGGCTCTCGGACCATGAGCTGGCGCAGGGCTACGAGACGGTCGTCGACCCCTCCGTGTTCGTCCGATTCCCGCTGACCTCCGGACCGCTCGCCGGCGAGGCGGCGCTGCTGGTGTGGACCACCACCCCCTGGACACTGGTCTCGAACACCGCGGTGGCCACGCACCCCGAGGTCACTTACGTGGTGGCGACCAACGGTCAGGAAAAGCTGGTCGTCGCCCAGCCGCTGCTGGAGAAGGCGCTCGGTGAAGGCTGGGAGGCCACCGGGCAGAGCTTCACCGGCGCCGAGATGGAGCGCTGGACCTACGAGCGCCCCTTCGGTCTGGTGGAGTTCCCCGAGCCGGCCCACTTCGTGGTCAACGCCGAGTACGTCACCACCGAGGACGGCACGGGTCTGGTCCACCAGTCCCCCGCCTTCGGTGAGGACGACCTCAAGGTCTGCCGCGCCTACGGTCTGCCGGTCGTCAACCCGGTGCGCCCCGACGGCACCTTCGAGGCGGATGTGCCGCTGGTCGGCGGGATCTTCTTCAAGAAGGCCGACGAGGCACTGACCAAGGACCTGGACGAGCGCGGACTGCTGTTCCGGCACGTCCCGTACGAGCACAGCTACCCGCACTGCTGGCGCTGCCACACGGCGCTGCTCTACTACGCGCAGCCCTCCTGGTACATCCGCACGACCGCGGTCAAGGACCGGCTGCTCGCCGAGAACGAGGGCACCAACTGGTTCCCCGAGTCGGTCAAGTACGGCCGCTTCGGCGACTGGCTCAACAACAACATCGACTGGGCGCTCTCCCGCAACCGCTACTGGGGCACCCCGCTGCCGATCTGGCGCTGCGAGGAAGGCCACCTCACCTGCGTGGGCTCGCGCGCCGAGCTGACCGAGCTCACCGGCACCGACCAGTCCTCGCTCGACCCGCACCGGCCGTTCATCGACGACGTCGCCTTCCCCTGCCCTGAGTGCTCCGGGCAGGCCACACGGGTCCCCGAGGTCATCGACGCCTGGTACGACTCGGGCTCGATGCCGTTCGCGCAGTGGGGCTACCCGTACCAGAACAAGGAGATCTTCGAGAAGCGCTACCCGGCGCAGTTCATCTCGGAAGCGATCGACCAGACCCGCGGCTGGTTCTACACGCTGATGGCCGTCGGCACGCTGGTCTTCGACAAGTCCTCGTACGAGAACGTGGTCTGCCTGGGCCACATCCTTGCCGAGGACGGCCGCAAGATGTCCAAGCACCTGGGCAACATCCTCAAGCCGATCCCGCTCATGGACCAGCACGGCGCGGACGCGGTGCGCTGGTTCATGGCGGCCGGCGGCTCGCCCTGGGCGGCGCGGCGGGTGGGCCACGGCACCATCCAGGAGGTGGTGCGCAAGACCCTCCTCACGTACTGGAACACGGTGGCGTTCCAGGCCCTCTACGCCCGAACCTCCGGCTGGGCCCCCTCGGCGACCGACCCGGCACCGGCCGAGCGCACGGTGCTGGACCGCTGGCTGCTGTCCGAGCTGCACGCCCTGGTGGAGCAGGTCACGTTGGCGCTTGACGCGTACGACACCCAGCGCGCCGGCAAGCTGATCTCCACCTTCGTGGACGACCTGTCGAACTGGTACGTACGCCGGTCACGCCGCCGCTTCTGGCAGGGTGACGCGGCGGCGCTGCGGACACTCCATGACGTGATCGAGACCGTGACGCGGCTGATGGCGCCGCTCACGCCGTTCATCACCGAGCGGGTCTGGCAGGACCTGGTGGCCCCGGTCACTCCGGACGCCCCCGAGTCGGTCCACCTGGCCACCTGGCCCGAGGTCGACCTGTCCGCGATCGACCCGGTGCTGTCCCAGCAGATGCTGCTGGTACGCAGGCTGGTGGAGCTGGGCCGGGCGACCCGTGCGGAGTCCGGGGTCAAGACCCGGCAGCCGCTCTCGCGGGCCCTGGTCGCGGCGGCGGGCTTCGACGCACTGTCACCGGAACTGCACGCGCAGATCACCGAGGAGCTGAACGTCTCCTCGCTGGCGTCCCTGTCGGAGGTCGGCGGGTCTCTGGTGGACACCACGGCCAAGGCGAATTTCCGGGCTCTGGGCAAGCGCTTCGGCAAGGGCGTCCAGGACGTGGCGAAGGCCGTCGCGGCGGCGGACGCCGCGGCGCTGTCCCTGGCGCTGCGCGGCGGCGAGGCGACGCTGGAGGTGTGCGGGGAGACCATCAGCCTCAGCCCCGATGAGGTCATCATCACGGAGACCCCGCGGGAGGGCTGGTCGGTGGCCTCCGAGCAGGGCGCGACGGTAGCGCTCGACCTGGAGATCACTCCTGAGCTGCGGCTCGCCGGTCTTGCGCGGGACGCGATCCGCCTGATCCAGGAGGCCCGCAAGAACAGCGGCCTGGACGTGGCGGACCGGATCGCGCTGCGCTGGTCCTCCGAGGACCCCGAGGTCACCCGGGCCCTCACGGACCACGCGGCCCTGATCGCGGAGGAGGTCCTCGCGACGGAGTACGCCTCCGGCGGCGCGGACGAGGGGTACGGCTCGCCGTTCACGGACGAGGGCCTGTCCCTGACCTTCCGCCTCCGCAAGGCGTAACTGAACGGGTTCCACGGGGTGCCCTCACCCCGTGGTGCCCCGTTGCACGGGGTGCGGGCGTGTCCTGTGTTCCGTACCCCGCTGCGGCGCCCGGTGTGTCAGGCCTCAAGCGCCGGCCGGGCTGGGTGGTCAGGGCTGCCCGTGCCCGGAGCACCACGGGGTGCGGAACACCGCGGCACCCGGCCACCGCGCGAAGGCGACGGAAACGGGCCGGGCCCGGGACACAAGGTCCCGGGCCCGGCCCTGACATGCCTGCCGACGGCTACGCGCGCTTCGCGCGGCAGCCCGTCAGTTGTCGTCCTCGTCAATGAGGAAGCCCCGCATCGGCGACGGCGCCTGCTGCATCGGCTGCTGGCCCTGGGGCCGCACCGGTGCCATCGGCTGGGTCATCGCCGGGGACATCTGCTGCTGGCCGCCGTAGGACGGGGCCGCCGGCGACGGGCCGTGGCCGCCCATCGTCTGCTGGCCGCCGTAGGACGGGGCACCGGCTCCGGCGGGGGCCATGGAGGGCGCCGGGGACGGGGGCAGCGAGGCCGTCGCGGGGGTACGCGGCGGGGCCAGGGAGTCATCGGCCTGGGTCTCCAGCTGGCGGAGCTGGCTCTCCAGGTAGGACTTCAGCCGCGTCCGGTACTCGCGCTCGAAGCCGCGCAGGTCCTCGACCTTGCGCTCCAGCGTGGCGCGAGCGGACTCGAGCGAGCCCATCGCGACGCGGTGCTTCTCCTGCGCGTCCCGCTCCAGCGCGTCGGCCTTGGCGCGGGCGTCGCGCTCCAGGCCCTCGGCGCGCGAACGCGCCTCACCGACGATCTTGTTGGCCTCGGAGCGGGCCTCGGCGATGGCCTGGTCGGCCGTCTGCTGGGCCAGCGAGAGCACACGCGCGGCGCTGTCGCCGCCCGGGCCCTGACCGGGGCCACCCATCGGACCGCCCATGGGGCCGCCCATCGGGCCACCCTGCATGGGGCCACCCATGGGACCGCCCTGCATCGGACCGGGACCCATGGGGTTGGGGCCCTGAGGGCCACCCTGCATCGGACCGGCCGGCAGCTGGGGAGCACCACCGGGCAGCTGGGGGGGACCCATCTGCGGGGGCTGCTGCTGGACCGGAGGTCCAGATATGGCAGCGGGCACAGGAGCCCCGGGACCTCGGCCGTCCTGCGGCTCCGGGGGTTTGCGCATGCCCTGCTGCTGGTTCTGCGCCGCGGCACGGGTCGCCGCCGCCAGCTTGGCGCGCAGGTCCTCGTTCTCCCGGAGCAGACGGGTCAGCTCGGCTTCGACCTCGTCGAGAAAGGCATCGACCTCGTCCTCGTCATAGCCTTCTCGGAGGCGGACGGTCGTGAACTGCTTGTTCCGCACGTCCTCGGGGGTCAACGGCATCTCTTCTTCACCTCTACGTAGTCGTCGGCAGTCGGCAAGACCGTATCGCTCACATCCCGCTCCCCACCCCGCGGACGATGGAGATCAGGATGTAGACGATGATCATCAGAACGAAGAAGGACAGATCGAGTGCCACGCCCCCCAAACGCAGCGGCGGAATGAACCGCCGCAGAAGCTTGAGCGGTGGATCGGTGACAGTGTAGGTGGCCTCGAGAACGACCACCATCGCCTTCCCGGGTTGCCATGATCGGGCGAACTGGAAGACGTAGTCCATGACCAGCCGGAAGAAGAGCACGACGAGGAAGCACACCAGCGCGATGTAGACAACCTGCACTGCGACGCCCATTACCGCGCGTACCTCTCCCCTGGCTCTCGTGTCCGGCCTCGCGGCCGGGTCGTTCGTTCCCGGTGTTCAGCTCTGATTGAAGAACCCGCCCTCTGCGATGCGGGCCTTGTCCTCCGCCGTGACATCGACGTTAGCAGGCGACAGCAGGAACACCTTCTGCGTCACTCGCTCAATGCTGCCATGGAGACCGAAGACGAGTCCCGCGGCAAAGTCGACAAGTCGCTTTGCGTCGGTGTCGTCCATCTCCGTGAGGTTCATGATCACAGGCGTTCCCTCGCGGAAGTGTTCCCCGATGGTACGGGCCTCGTTGTAGGTCCGCGGGTGCAGCGTCGTGATGCGGTAGGGCTCCCGCTCGGACACAACCTTGGGCATGATCACGGGGGCGTTCTTCTCCAGATTCGGACGTTCAGGTGTGATGGATGCCACGGGGGCGATTCGTGCCGGACGTCCGGATTCCGCAGGCGGCGGCGCCGAATGGGCCACCGGCTCGCGGGGCGCGGGCGGCTGCACCGCGCGCACCGGCTCATCCCGTTCCATCTGGTGCGGGGGCTGGTGCCGACGCCGGTCCCGCTCGGGCTCCGGCTCCATCTCGGGTTCGAAGTCATCGTCGGGGTCGAATCCCCGGCCGTCGTACCCATCGTCCTCCACGAGGCCGAGGTAGACCGCCATCTTGCGCATCGCGCCGGCCATTCTCTGAGTCCTCCGCTCTGTGGTGGATCGGCTTCGTTCGGCTACATCACCAAGTGCCCGCGATCCACTCGGCCTGTCCGCTATTCGACGGAAATGACCATATTTTCTACTGTGGTCCGACTTGCATCGCGACGTTACCCGAGCCGAGGTCGGACTCCGAGTACCGCAGTACCGACGCGCACATGTGTCGCCCCGGCCGCCACGGCCTCTTCGAGGTCCGCACTCATCCCTGCTGACACCATGTTCGCAGCAGGATGAGCCGCGCGCACGCCTGATGCGAATTCCATCAGCCGCTCGAAGGCGGCCTGTTGACGCCCGGCATACGGGCCCTCCAGCGGCGCGACGGTCATCAGCCCGTCGAGCCTGAGCCCGGGCGAGCCGTCGACCGCCGCCGCCAACTCCTCGATCCCGCCGGGCGGAACACCGCCCCGGCCGGCCGAACCCGACTCGGCGTCGAGGGCGACCTGGATCAGGCAGCCCAGTTCGCGCCCCTCGCGCACCGCCGCGGCGGACAGCGCCCGAACGAGCTTCAGGCGGTCGACCGATTGCACAATATCGGCATAACTCGCCACCGACCGGACCTTGTTGGTCTGGAGCTGACCCACGAAATGCCAGGTGAGATCGAGATCGGAACACTCGGCGGCCTTCGGCGCCGCGTCCTGGTCCTTGTTCTCGGCGACATGCCGCACCCCGAGCCCATGCAGCAGTCGTACATCGCTCGCCGGGTAGGTCTTGGTGACCACGATGAGGGTCACCTCTTCCCGCTCGCGCCCGGCCGCGGCACAGGCAGAAGCGATACGTTCCTCCGCCCGCGCCAGGTTCCCGGCGAGTTCGGCCCTGCGGTCGCTCATCGCTCTTCTCGGTCTTCTCTTTCGCTGCCCTGGCCCGCCAGCCAGACATAACCGGCCAGCCGGCCCGTGGTGCGGTCGCGGCGGTACGAGTAGTGATCGCCGGACTCCCGTGTGCAGACCGGCGACGCCTGGCGGTCCCGTACACCGAGCGCCGCGAGCTGGGCGTGCACCCCGGCGGTGACATCCACCGCGGGAGTGCCCCAGCTCGTCCGCGCCCACGCCTCAGGCACCACCGCCGCGACCTCGGCGCGCATAGCCTCGGGCACCTCATAGCACTTCCCGCAGACGGCCGGGCCGGTACGGGCCACGATCCGGTCCGGGGTGGCCCCGAGCTCGATCATGGCCGCGACCGCCGCGGGTACGACCCCCGCGACGAGGCCAGGGCGCCCGGCGTGCGCTGCACCCGCCACCCCGGCGACGGGGTCGGCGAGCAGAACCGGGGTGCAGTCGGCGGTGAGCACCGCGAGCGCGAGCCCGCGCCGGGCGGTCACCACCGCGTCCACCGCCGGGATGTCCCCGCTGGGCGCGGCGCCTGCGATCGCCCAGGGTCCGTCGACCACGGCGACATCGCGGCCGTGCACCTGGTTCATCCAGACCACGTGCCCCGGTTCGAGGCCGAGTGCCTTGGCGGCCAGCTCGCGGTTCGTGCGAACGGCGGCGGGGTCGTCGCCGACCGCGCCGCCGAGGTTGAGCTCCTCGTACGGAGCGGCGCTCACTCCGCCCCACCTGTCGGTGAAGGCGAAGTGGGCGCCGCTCACGCTGTCCTGCCCCCGTATCACCGCGAGGTCACTTCAGGAAGTCCGGGACATCCAGCTCTTCGGCCTGGCTGTCATACGGGCGGGCCGGAGGGACCTGCGGGGCGGATCCGCCGGAGAGCGAGCTGTCGCCTCCGACCGGAGCCGGCTCGGCCGGGGCCGCGGGCTCCTCGCGCGGGGGCACCGTGCCGAGGCCGCCGATGGAGCGGGGCTCCGGGCGGGCCGGGGGCGCCGGCTCCTCGCGCTTGGCGGCGGTGGAGCCGATCACATTGTCCCGGCGGGCCGGGGGCTGGCCCCCGTCGAAGCCTGCCGCGATGACCGTGACCCGCACCTCGTCGCCGAGCGCGTCGTCGATGACGGCGCCGAAGATGATGTTGGCCTCGGGGTGGGCGGCCTCGCTGACCAGCTGGGCCGCCTCATTGATCTCGAAGAGACCGAGGTCCGAGCCACCGGAGATGGAGAGCAGCACACCACGGGCGCCGTCGATGGACGCTTCGAGCAGCGGCGAGGAGATCGCCATCTCGGCCGCGGCCACCGCACGGTCGTCGCCGCGGGCGGAACCGATGCCCATGAGAGCGGATCCGGCCTCGGACATGACCGACTTGACGTCGGCGAAGTCCAGGTTGATCAGACCCGGTGTGGTGATCAGATCGGTGATGCCCTGAACGCCGGAGAGCAGGACCTGATCGGCGGACTTGAACGCGTCGAGCACGCTGACCTGGCGGTCCGAAATGGACAGCAGACGGTCGTTCGGGATCACGATGAGGGTGTCGACCTCTTCGCGGAGCTCGGCGATGCCGTCCTCTGCCTGGTTGGCGCGGCGGCGGCCCTCGAAGGTGAAGGGCCGGGTGACCACGCCGATGGTCAGGGCGCCCAGTGAGCGCGCGATGTTGGCCACGACGGGCGCGCCGCCGGTGCCGGTGCCGCCGCCTTCGCCGGCGGTGACGAAGACCATGTCGGCCCCCTTGAGGACCTCCTCGATCTCCTCTCGGTGGTCCTCTGCCGCCTTGCGGCCGACGGCCGGGTTGGCTCCGGCTCCGAGGCCGCGGGTGAGCTCGCGGCCGACATCGAGCTTGACGTCGGCGTCGCTCATCAGCAGCGCCTGTGCGTCGGTGTTGATCGCGATGAACTCGACGCCCTTGAGGCCGACCTCGATCATCCGGTTGATGGCATTCACACCACCGCCGCCGACACCGATGACCTTGATGACTGCGAGGTAGTTCTGCGGTGCTGCCACGTCGAAGGCCTCTCGCCTCGAGATACGTGTCGCCGCTTCGCGGGGGTTCCGCGCCGTGACGACGATGCCGATGGGACGGTTCGAAGTGCCGACCCAAACCCTAACGTTGAAGTTTAGGGTTACCAGTGTCCGTCCTACTGGACTCTCTCGAACGAGACACTAAGTCGACAAGCGGCGCGCGTTCAACGAACACGCCGAACCTCCCGTTTTTCTTTTCACCCTATGTGATCAGCCGTTGCGCTGACCAACCAGGGTGCTGGCCTGCGCGTTTGTGCGTCAACTCCCCGAGGCCGCAGGGGCCGTCGGGGCGCTGACATCGAAGTGCCGGGCTTCCGGCTGCGCTTTCAGCAGCGCGGTCAGCGCCCGCGCCTTGGCCTCGCCGTCGCTGCCGCTGCCCCACAGCACCGTTCTGCCACGCGTCAACTTCAGAGTGATGGAGTCATACGAACTGATTTCCACAGAACGCAGCGTCTGGGCTGCGGCCCGCGGAAGCCCGGAGACGGCCAGGACCGCCTCCCGCACCAGCCGCTGCTCGCCGAAGCGGCGCAGACTGGACGGCTGCACGGCCGTCAGCTCCAGCAGGGGCAGACCCTCGGGGGCGGTGTCCACGGTCGCGAACCGCACCCCCTGGGCATCCAACTCGACAAATTTCCCGCCCTCTTCGACGAGGAGCACCGGCTTTCGCTCCACCACCGTCAACTCGATCCCGCGCGGCCAGGAGCGGACGGCCTGGACCGAGTCGATCCGTGGCAGTTTCCGGCGCAACCGTGCCTCGATCTCCTCCAGATCGACCGAGACGAGTGGCGATCCGATCGGAACCGCAGCGGCCCGCTCGACCTCGCGCGGGGTGAGCACCGCCGTACCGGAGACCCGGACCTCCTCGGTACGCAGCCAGGAAGAGCCGTACAGCAGCCAGACCCCGGTGCCGGAGAGCACGATCAGCACCGAGACGGCCAGCAGCATCCGCAGCCGGAACATCCGGGACCTGCCGGCAGTGGGAGCACCCTTGGACGGGCCCGACCGGCCCTGCCGGCCCGAGCGACCGGGCCCGCTGGATCGGCCGGGCGGAGACTGGCCGATCTGCTTGCCCGCGCCCCGTTCGGCGGTCGTCGGTCCGGCCATCTCCGTGCCCTGCCCTTCGTCGTACTGCCGCGCCCTGCCCGCCCGGCCCCCTACCGGCGCGCCCTGGCGGCAATCGCTTCGTAGACCATTCCGACAAGCAGATCGTCTGCGTCCCGGCGTCCGAACTCGGCGGCGGAGCGGGACATCTCGTACAACCGGTGCGGATCGGCCAGCACCGGGAGCACATTCCCCTGGACCCACTGGGGGCTCAGCTCGGCGTCGTCCACCAGCAGTCCACCGCCGGCCTTCACCACCGGCTGGGCGTTGAGCCGCTGTTCACCGTTGCCGATCGGCAGCGGTACGTACGCGGCGGGCAGCCCGACAGCGGACAGCTCGGCGACGGTCATGGCACCCGCGCGGCACAGCATCATGTCGGCCGCGGCATACGCGAGATCCATCCGGTCCAGATACGGTACCGGGATGTAGGGCGGCATTCCGGGCATGTTGTCCACGCGCGGCAGCTCGTTCTTGGGGCCGACCGCGTGCAGGATCTGGATTCCGGAGCGCTGGAGCAGCGGGGCGACCTGCTGGACCACCTCGTTGAGCCGGCGGGCCCCCTGGGAGCCGCCGGACACCAGCAGCGTCGGCAGGTTGGGGTCGAGACCGAAGGCGGCGCGGGCCTCGGGCCGCATCCGGGCCCGGTCCAGGGTCGCGATGGAGCGGCGCAGCGGAATGCCGATGTAGCGGGCGTCGCGCAGCTTGCTGTCCGGGGTGGAGACCGCCACACCGGCGGCGTAGCGCGAGCCGATCTTGTTGGCCAGACCCGGGCGGGCGTTGGCCTCGTGGACGACGATCGGCACACCGAGCCGCTTGGCCGCGAGATAGCCGGGCAGGGCGACATAGCCGCCGAAGCCGACGACGCAGTCGGCCTTGGTGCGCTCCAGGATCTGCTCGGCGGCCTTGATGGTGCCGCGCAGCCGCCCGGGAACCGTGATCAGTTCGGGCGTGGGCTTGCGCGGCAGCGGCACGGCGGGGATGAGGGCCAGCTCATAGCCGCGCTCGGGGACGAGCCTGGTCTCCAGGCCCCGCTCCGTGCCGAGTGCTGTGATGCCCACGGTCGGGTCCTGCCTGCGCAGGGCGTCCGCGAGGGCGAGCGCGGGCTCGATGTGGCCGGCGGTCCCCCCGCCGGCGAGTACGACATGCACCGAAATTCACCGCTCTCCGGACGGACGCTTCGTCAGGCGCCGTCTCATCGTCTTCCATCTCACCCCGGACCCGCGTGCGGCCAGGGCCGCCTTCGCCGCGGGGTCCTCACGCGCGAACGCGATCAGCAACCCCACCGCGAACATGGTCGGCAGCAGGGCGGAGCCCCCGTAAGAGAACAGCGGGAGGGGGACTCCGGCGATCGGCAGCAGACCGAGCACCGCACCGATGTTGATCACGGCCTGGGCCGTGATCCAGGTGGTCACGCCTCCCGCGGCGTATCTCACGAAGGGATCCTCCGTGCGTCCGGCCACGCGGATACCCGCATAGCCTAGAGCCGCGAAGAGAGTGAGCACCGACAGCGTCCCCGCCAGCCCCAGTTCCTCCCCGGTGACGGCGAAGATGAAGTCGGTGTGCGCTTCGGGTAGTTGGCCCCATTTTTCCACACTCGCGCCGATGCCGGAACCGAACCATCCGCCGGAGGCGAGCGCGTAGATCCCGTGCACGGCCTGCCAGCAGACGCCCTCGGGTCCCAGATCGGTGGCACCGACACACCGGAAGCGGCCCATCCGGTTGGGGCTGGTCTTGATCAGCACGGCGCCGATCACCACGGCGACGGCGAGCACTCCGGTGAACAGCCTGGTGGGAGCCCCGGCAAGCCAGAGCAGCCCGAACAGGATCGCGGCCAGGATGATCGAGGTGCCCATGTCCCCGCCGAGCATGATCAGCCCCAGCAGCAGGAAGGTGACCGGCACCAACGGCACGAGCAGGTGCTTCCACTGGGTGAGCAGTTTCTTGTCCTGCTTGCGGGCGAGCAGGTCGGCGCCCCAGAGGATCAGCGCCAGCTTGCCGAACTCACTGGGCTGGAGCTGGAAGGGACCACCGAGGTAGATCCAGTTCTGGTTGCCGTTGACGGAGTGCCCTATCCCCGGGATCTGCACCAGCACCATCAACAGGACGCTGACCGCGAGCAGGGGGTAGGCGCACGCCCGGTGGAGCCGGGACGGCATACGGGAAGCGGCCAGCAGCAGCACGGTGCCGATGACCGCGGCGAGGAACTGCTTGCGGAAGAAGTACGAGGGGGCGAGCGAGTACTTCAGCGCCGTGATCATCGACGCGGAGTAGACCATCACCAGACCCAGCGCGGTGATCAGCAGTCCGGCACCGAGGATCACGTAGTACGCGGTGAGCGGCCGGTCCCAGGCCCGTCGGGCCTGCTCGAAGAGCCGCCGGGGCCCACCTCCCGGCAGCCTGCCCGAACCGCCGGGGCGGCCTGTCCCACCGCGTGCCGACGACGGTCTCCGCGCCGGTGGCGGTTTCCGCGCCGGGGCCCCCGCGGTGCCGCTGCGCGACAGCACTCCGGGTGACCCGGCGAGCGCCGCCGCCGGCCGGGGACGGGACGCGGCGGTGGGGTCGTACTGCGGCATGGGCGGTGTCCCCTTTCGACAGCTCCGTGTCCCCTGGCCTTCGGCCGGGGGCCTCCCACCGGGGCGCCTTGAGCGGGCTCCGGGGTCCTTCCCCCGAGGACGAGCGGGGAGGACGGGCGCGCGCTCCCCCCTCGTGCTCGGGGCTGTGCGCTCCGCCGGAGGACGCCCCGATGCCTTCGGCCTTCCGGTGTCCGCGCTCCAGCCGGAAGGCCGCGCCGGTCAGGCGTGTTCGGCGGCGAGTGCCCGGACGGCGTCCGCGAAGGCTTCGCCCCGCTTGTTGTAGTTGGCGAACATGTCCATCGAGGCACAGGCGGGAGCCAGCAGCACCGTGTCCCCCGGCCGCGCGAGCCCCGCCGCTTCGCGGACCGCCGCCGCCATCGCCCCAGTGTCGGTCCGGTCGAGGTCGACCACGGGGACCTCGGGGGCGTGTCGCGCGAGCGCTTCGGCGATCAGCGCGCGGTCCGCGCCCATCAGCACGACGCCCCGCAGCCGCTGCGCGGAGGTGCGGACGAGTTCGTCGAACGTGGCGCCCTTCGCCAGTCCCCCCGCGATCCATACGATCGGGTCGTATGCCGCCAAGGAGGCTTCCGTGGCATGGGTGTTGGTGGCCTTGGAGTCGTCCACATAGGAGATGCCCGCGATATCGGCGACATGCTCGATACGGTGCGGGTCGGGACGGAATGCGCGCAGCCCGTCCCGCACGGCCGTCGGGGCGACACCGAAAGCGCGGGCGAGGGCCGCCGCGGCCAGGGCGTTGGCGATGTTGTGCGGGGCCGGTGGGTTGACGTCCGAGACCTCGGCCAGCTCCTGGGCCTGCTTCTGCCGGTTCTCAACGAACGCGCGGTCCACGAGGATGCCGTCGACCACACCGAGTTGGGAGGGCCCGGGGGCCCCGAGGGTGAAACCGATCGCACGGCAGCCCTCGACCACGTCGGCCTCGCGCACCAGGCCCTCGGTGGCGGGGTCGGCGGTGTTGTAGACGCAGGCAACCGTGTTGCCCTCGTAGATCCGGCCCTTGTCGGCCGCGTACGCCTCCATCGAGCCGTGCCAGTCCAGGTGGTCCGGCGCCAGGTTGAGCACGGCGGCGGAGTGGGCACGCAGCGAGGGGGCCCAGTGGAGCTGGTAGCTGGAGAGCTCGACGGCCAGCACGTCGTACTTCTCCTCGCCGAGGACGGCGTCCAGCAGCGAGACGCCGATGTTGCCGACGGCCGCCGTCCTCAGACCGGCCGCCTCCAGGATCGAGGCCAGCATCCGCACGGTGGTGGTCTTGCCGTTGGTGCCGGTGACCGCGAGCCAGGGAGCGGAGTCCGGGCCGCGGAGCCGCCAGGCCAGTTCCACATCGCCCCAGACCGCCACGCCCGCCTCGGCGGCGGCGGCGAACAGCGGTTTGCCGGGCTTCCAGCCGGGCGCCGTGACGACCAGCTCGGTGCCCGCCGGCAGGGTGTCCCCGTCGCCGAGGCGGACGGTGATGCCTTCCGCCTCCAGCTCCGCGGCCTGCGCACGCGCGCGCTCGTCGTCGCCGTCGTTGACGACCGTGACGACCGCGCCCAAGCCGTGCAGGACGCGTGCGGCCGGGATGCCGCTCACGCCGAGCCCGGCGACGGTGACGTGCTTGCCCTGCCAGTCCCGCGTACTCACTTGTCGGCCGCCCATCCCGCGTAGAAGAGGCCCAGACCCACAATGACGCACATGCCCTGAATGATCCAGAACCGGACCACGACCAGCACTTCCGACCAGCCCTTGAGCTCGAAGTGGTGCTGGAGCGGAGCCATCCGGAAGACCCGCTTGCCGGTGAGCCGGAAGGAGCCGACCTGGATGATCACCGACATGGTGATCAGCACGAACAGTCCGCCGAGCAGCGCGAGCAGCAGTTCGGTACGGGAGCAGATCGCCAGACCCGCCAGCGCGCCGCCGAGGGCGAGCGAGCCCGTGTCTCCCATGAAGATCTTGGCCGGTGAGGTGTTCCACCACAGGAAGCCGAAGCAGGCGCCCATCAGCGCGGAGGCGACCACGGCGAGGTCGAGCGGGTCGCGTACCTCGAAGCAGGCATTGGGGTTGGTCAGGGTGTTCGCGTTGGCGCACCACTCCTGGAACTGCCAGAGCCCGATGAAGGTGTAGGCGCCGAAGACCATCACGGACGCGCCGGTGGCCAGGCCGTCCAGACCGTCCGTGAGGTTCACGCCGTTCGACATCGCGAGGATCATGAACAGCGCCCAGACCACGAACAGCACCGGGCCGATGGACCAGCCGAAGTCGGTGACGAAGGAGAGCCTGGTGGACGCGGGTGTCTGGCCGCGGATGTCGGCGAACTGGAGGGACAGCACGGCGAAGGCGATACCGACGATCAGCTGTCCGGCCATCTTCGCCTTGGCCCGCAGACCCAGGGACCGCTGCTTGACGATCTTGATGTAGTCGTCCAGGAAGCCGACCAGGCCCATGCCTGCCATCAGGAACAGCACCAGCACGCCCGAGAACGAGGGCTTCTCGCCGGTGATCACCTTGGCGAGGGCGTAGGCGATGAGCGTGGCCAGGATGAAGGCGATACCGCCCATCGTGGGCGTGCCCTTCTTGCTGCCGTGGCTGCGCGGGCCGTCGTCGCGGATGAACTGGCCGTAGCCCTTGCGGGCCAGCAACTTGATCAGCAGCGGGGTGCCGATGAGCGTCAGGAAGAGCCCGATGGCCCCCGAGAAGAGGATCTGCCTCATCGACCGGCTACCTGCCCCTCGGAAGAGCCCGCCGTGGTCCCCGTGTTCTCGAGCAGCGCCTGGGCGATCCGCTCAAGCCCGGCCGACCTCGAAGCCTTCACCAGCACGACGTCTCCCGGGCGCAGCTCTCTGCGCAACAGGTCAACCGCAGCCTGCGCGTCGGACACGTGCACCGACTCCTCACCCCACGAACCCTCGTTGTAAGCGCCCAGTTGCAACCAGGACGCTTCCCTGCCCCCGACTGCCACGAGCTTGCTGACGTTGAGCCGGACGACAAGCCGTCCGACCGCGTCGTGCTCGGCGAGCGCCTCGTCCCCCAGTTCGGCCATCGGGCCGAGCACCGCCCAGGTACGTCCCCCGGCGGCTCGTGCGGCCGCTCCCATGGCCACGAGGGCGCGCAGGGCGGCTCTCATGGACTCGGGGTTCGCGTTGTAGGCGTCGTTGACGATCGTCACGCCGTCCGGACGCTCGGTGACCTCCATACGCCAGCGGGAGAGGGTGCCGGCCTCGGAGAGCGCGGTGGCGATCTCGTCGACGGGCATGCCCAGCTCATGGGCGACGGTGGCCGCGGCGAGCGCGTTCGACACGTGGTGCTCACCGTACAGCCGCAAGGTCACATCACCGCACCCGGATGGTGTGCGAAGCAGGAATGCGGGCTGCCCGCTCGGCGTCAGCCGGACGTTCTCCGCCCGTACGTCCGCTTCGCCCGCCTCGCCGAACAGCACGACGCGTGCCTTCGTACGCGCGGCCATGGCGCGCACGAGGGGGTCGTCGGCGTTGAGTACGGCGATGCCGCCCTGTTCGGCGGGCGGCAGGCACTCCACGAGCTCGCCCTTGGCCTGGGCGATCTGCTCACGGCCGCCGAACTCGCCGATGTGTGCGCTGCCGACGTTGAGCACCACACCGATACGCGGCGGGGTGAGGCCGGTGAGATAGCGGATGTGGCCGATGCCGCGGGCGCCCATCTCCAGGACGAGATGGCGGGTTTCCGCCGTCGCGCGCAGCGCGGTCAGTGGCAGGCCGATCTCGTTGTTGAGGGATCCGGGGGTCCACACCGTGGGGGCGTGGCGCTCCAGGAGCTGGGCGATGAGGTCCTTGGTGGAGGTCTTCCCGGCGGATCCGGTGAGGGCGACGACCTCCGTGCCGAGCCGCCCGACCACGGCGCGGGCCAGCGCGCCCAGGGCGGTCTGCACGTCGTCCACGACGATGGCCGGCACACCGACGGGGCGCACGGCGAGCACCGCGACGGCACCCGCCTCGACCGCGCGCTCCGCGTAGTCGTGGCCGTCGGCGTGCTCACCGGCGAAGGCGGCGAAGAGACTCCCGGATTCGACCTGCCGGGAGTCGATGACGACGGAACCGGTGACCTGGACGGCCGGATCCGGTATGTCGTGGGTCTGCCCGCCGACGACATGGGCGATCTCGGCGAGGGAGAGGGCGATCACTGCTTCATCCCTGACTGTTCTGGTGACGGGCTGCGTCTACTGCGTCTGCTGCGTCTGCTGCGTCCGGGGAGCCGGCGTTGTCCGGGGTGCCGGCGTGGCGTGGGGAACGGGCTTCGATGGCCTCGCGGAGCACCTGACGGTCATCGAAGGCGCGGACCACCCCGGCGATGTCCTGGCCCTGTTCATGGCCTTTGCCCGCGACCAGCACGGTGTCGCCCGCCTCGGCCCGTGCGACGGCCGCGGCGATGGCGGCGGCGCGCTCCTCGAACACCTGGACCTCGCCGCGTTCGTGCGCGGGTACTTCGGCGGCACCCGCGAGCATGGTGGCGAGGATCGCGAGCGGGTCCTCGGAGCGGGGGTTGTCAGAGGTCAGGATGGCGGTGTCGGCGTGGCGTGCCGCGGCGGCGCCCATCGGTCCGCGCTTGGTCGTGTCGCGGTCGCCGCCACAGCCGAGCACGATGTGCAGCCGGCCCTTGGTGACCTTGCGCAGGGCGCGCAGCACCGACTCGACGGCGTCCGTCTTGTGCGCGTAGTCGACCACGGCGAGATACGGCTGCCCGGCGTCGACGCGTTCCAGCCTGCCGGGGACGCCGGGGACTGCGGCGACGCCATCGGCCGCGGTCTGCGGGTCGAGCCCGGCGACGGCGAGGGTGGTGATCGCGGCGAGGGTGTTGGCGACGTTGAAGGCACCCGGCAGCGGCGCCTGGGCGGTCACCCGCTCACCGTCCGGGCCGACGGCGGTGAACGTCGAGCCGAGCGGGCCCAGTTCGACTCCCTCGGCGTGCCAGTCGGCGTCCGGGTGGCCCTCGGCGGAGAAGGTGACGACCGGGATGGGCGACTCGGCGGCCAGCCGCCTGCCGTACTCGTCGTCCAGGTTGACCACGCCTCGCCGGGCCCGGGCGGGGGTGAAGAGCTGCGCCTTGGCCTGGAAGTAGTCCTCCATGCCGGAGTGGAACTCCATGTGCTCCGGGCTGAGGTTGTTGAACACGGCGATGTCGAACACGCAGCCGTCGACCCGGCCGAGCACCAGTGCGTGGCTGGACACCTCCATGGCGACCGACTCGACATCGCGCTCGCGCATCACCGCGAACAGCGCTTGGAGGTCGGTGGCTTCGGGGGTGGTGCGCTCCGCCTTGATGCGCTCGTCGCCGATACGCATCTCGACCGTGCCGATGAGCCCGGTGCGGCGGCCCGCGCCGCGCAGCCCGCCCTCCACCAGATAGGCGGTGGTGGTCTTGCCCGATGTGCCCGTGATGCCGATCTGGAGCAGACCGGCACCGGGCTGTCCGTAGATCGCGGCGGCCAGAGCGCCCATCTGGCCGCGCGGGTTCCCGCTGACCAGTACCGGCAGCCCGGTCGCGGCGGCACGCTCGGCACCGGTCGGGTCGGTGAGGATGGCGGCGGCGCCGAGTTCCTTCGCCTGGGCGACGAAGTCGGCGCCGTGCAGCCGGGCTCCGGGGAGGGCCGCGTACACGTCACCGGGGCGTACCGCCCGGGAGTCGTGGGTGATGCCGGTGACCGCGCCGGAGCCCGGGGGCTCTACCCCCAGCCGGTCGGCCAGCTCACTGAGGTCGATCGGGCGGACCTCGGCCGGACGGGGTGGGGCGGTTCGGTACTGATCAGCATGTGGCACGGCGGTGAGCGTACCGGGCGTACCGGGACCGGTGCTAAATGAGGGGGGGTCGGGCGTGATCCTTGTCACTGAGGGTGCCTCCCGGCTCACGTGCCCGGCTCGAACGTCACCGGAAGCCGCGCGGGCGGTGCGCCGGTGGGTGCGACCTGTTGGGTCTTGAGGGCGAATTCCATGACCTTCTTGTAGATGGGTCCGCAGATCTGGCCGCCGAAATAGCTGCCCTTGGTCGGGTTCTGGATGGCGCAGTAGACCGTGATCCGAGGGTCGTCGGCGGGTGCAAAGCCGGCGAAGGACGCGGTGTAGCCCTTGTAGCGGCCGGTTTCCGGGTCGACCCGGTTGGCCGTACCGGTCTTTCCTGCCACGCGGTAGCCGGGGATCTTGGCCTTGGTGCCGGTGCCCTCCTCGTCGCCGACGACGGATTCGAGCATGGTGGCGAGGGTGCGGGCGGTCTTCTCGCTGACCACCCGGGTCTTCCCGGGCTCGGGGGCGGCGGTGAACCGTCCGTCCGGCCCGGTGGTGCCCCGCACCAGGGTGGGCTCGATGCGCACGCCGCCGTTGGCGATGGTCGAGTACACGGACGCGGCCTGGACGGCGTTGACGGACAGGCCCTGGCCGAACGGGATCGTGTACTGCTGCGAGGTGGACCAGTTCTGCGGCTTGGCGAGGATGCCGGGGGATTCGCCGGGGTAGTCGAGGCCCGTCGGGCTGCCGATGCCGAACTTACGCAGATATGAGTAGAGGACCCGGTTGGCCTCAGCCTGGGTCTTGCCGAGCTGGCCGGTGGCCAGGATCGTGCCGATGTTGCTTGACTTGGCGAGGACGCCGTTGAGGGTCAGATGCCAGGTGGGGTGGTCGATGTCGTCGTGGAACAGCCGGTCGCCGCGGTGCAGCCGGTTCGGCACGGTGACATGGGTGGCGGGGGTCGCTGCCTGCTCCTCCAGGACCGCTGCCATGGACATGACCTTGCTGGTGGAACCCGGCTCGTACACGTCCTGGAGGGCGGCATTGCCCATGACCGCCGCGTCGGCCCGGGAGATGTCGTTGGGGTCGAACCCGGGGGCGTTGGCCATGGCGAGGATCTCGCCGGTGCGGGTGTTCTGGACCACGACATAGCCCCGGTCGGCCTTGGACTTGCGCACCTGGGCGGCGATCGCCTGCTGGGCGGCCCACTGGATGTCGCGGTCGATGGTGAGCTCGATGTCGGCGCCGGGGACGGCGGGCACCTCGCGGGCTCCGGCGGTGGGGACGCGCCGGCCGCCGGACTGGGCGTAGGTGACCTCGCCGTCCTGGCCGGCGAGTTCGGCGTCGAGCATGGATTCGAGGCCGCCCGCGCCGCGGCCTTCGGCGTTGACGTATCCCAGTATCCCGGCCCCGAGCTCGCCGTTGGGGTAGACCCGCTTGCTGCGGGCCTCGCGGAACACTCCGGCCAGCACGTTGGCTCCGGGCCCGCCCTTGGCCCGGTCGGTCCTCGCCTTCTCGGCGAAGACACCCTTGAGGTCGCTGATCTGCTTCCACACCTGGGGGGTCTGGCGCCGGGCGAGGACGGTATAGCGGGACTTGGGGGTCTTGAGCCGGTTCGCGAGCTCGGCGGCGTCCTTGCCCAGGATCGGGGCGAGCAGTGCCGCCGCCTGCTCGGGGGCGTCCGGGGCCTTGCTCTCCTCCGGGGTGAACATCTTCGGGTCGGCGGTGATGTCGTATGCGTCGACGCTGGTGGCGAGGGCGATCCCGGACCGGTCGGTGATCTCGCCGCGCTCCGCGGTCAGCGTGTGGCTCATGTAGCGGTTCTTGCCGGCCATGGCCGCGTAGGTGCCCGCGTCGATCGCCTGCACTTGGAGGAGGCGTACGACGAACACCAGCATGGTGAGGGTCAGCGCCAGGCTGACGAGCCGCAGCCGGGGGCGGGGGTTGCCCAGGCGGATCCTGCGCGGCTGGGCGGCGGCGGGGCGGGGGCGGTTCGCGACGGGGCGGGGGCGGTTGCCCGGCCCGGGGCGCCGGGCGGGCCCGGGAACGCGGCGGCGCGGAGTTTCCTTGGGGGGCACTGCGTCACCTGCCGGGGTTCGGGGACGGCTGCTGCTGCGGGGTCCGGGGCGGAGCGGGGTTCGCGGACGGCCCCGGATCCGCCGGTGCCACCGGGTTCACGGGCTGGGCGCGGCCGGCGGGCGGCGGCGCGGGGCTCCCGGAGACCGCAGGTCCGGGGTGCGAGGCGGAGGCCCCGGACGGTGTCACGGAGGGAGTCGCGGACGGGGACCCGGGTGCCGTACGGGGTGTGGCGGACGTGCCGGGTGTGCCGGGTGTGCCGGACGGCGCCGCGGAGCGCTCCGGCGGCGCGTACGGCTCGGCCTTGGCCTTGCGCGGCACTCCCCTGACCTTGCCGTCCGGGTCCAGGAACGCGGGGTTTCCGCCGGGCACCATGCCGAGCTCGCGCGCCCGCCGCTGGAGCGCGTCCGGAGCCGAGCGGCTGTCCACGTCCCGCTGGAGGGCCTGCTCCTCGTCGGTCAGCTCGGTGGTCTTCTTCCTGAGTTCACTCAGTTCGAACGAACCTTCGTTGAGTGAGGAGTTGAGCAGCAGCAGGGTGATGAGGCCACCGCCCAGGAGCACCACGACGAGCACGACGAAAGGAGTCCGGGCGGCGGTACTGGGGCCGGACGGCATCAGCCCGGCCAGCCGGGCGGCGCGTCCCCTGAGCTGACCGGCGGCCTTCTTCACCACGTGCGCTCCCTCACCCGGCGGATGTCACTGTGCGTCCTCGCGGATCCGCTCCGCGCCGCGCAGCCGGGCGGGCGCCGCACGGCGGTTCTCGGCGACCTCCTCGTCGGTGGGCAGTTCGGCGCCGCGGGTCAGCAGCTTCAGCCGGGGCTGGTAGCGCTCGGGTACAACGGGCAGCCCGGGCGGGGCGGTGCTGACCGCACCCGCCGCGAAGACCTGCTTGACCAGCCGGTCCTCCAGCGAGTGGTAGGAGAGGACGGCGATCCGGCCGCCGACCGCGAGTGCCCGCACGGCGGCGGGGATCGCCCGTTCCAGGACCGACAGTTCGCCGTTGACCTCGATCCGCAGCGCTTGGAAGGTGCGCTTGGCGGGATTGCCACCGGTGCGTTTGGCGGCCTGCGGCAAGGCGTCGCGGATCAGTTCGACCAGCCTGGCGCTGCGATCGAACGGCTCCTTCTCACGTTCGCGCACGATCGCCGACACGATCCGCTTGGCCTGCTTCTCTTCGCCGTACATACGCAGGATCCGCACCAGTTCACCGGCCGGATAGGTGTTGAGTACCTCCGCCGCGCTGACGCCGGTGGTCTGGTCCATCCGCATGTCGAGCGGGGCGTCCTGGGCGTAGGCGAAGCCGCGGTCGGCCTCGTCCAGCTGCATCGAGGAGACGCCGAGGTCGAAGAGGACACCCTGCACCCGGGGGGTGCCGAGGCGGTCGAGCACCTCCGGCAGTTCGTCGTACACGGCGTGCACCAACGTCGCGCGCTCCCCGAAGGGGGCGAGCCGCTCGCCGGACAGCCGCAGGGCTTCCTTGTCCCGGTCGAGCGCGATGAGGCGGGCATCGGGGAACCGTGTGAGCAGCGCTTCGCTGTGGCCGCCGAGCCCGAGGGTGCAGTCGACGACGACCGGAGCCCGTCCCCCGTCCGTCGCGAGCGCCCCGTCAGGCGCCTCCAGTGCGGGTGCCAGCAGGTCCAGGCACCGCTGGAGCATCACCGGGACGTGTCGCTGGCTCAATGCGCCCTCTCAGGTCCGACGTGTTCGGCTGCCGGGGCGCCGGGGGCGTACGTATGCCGTCGCCGTTGCCGGTGCCACGGCCGCACACGCGGGGAAATCATGGAAATGTGCAGTATGTGCGGGGTGGTCCGTGTTCATGACCGTTGTTCAAGCCGTTCATGGGCATGGACTGGACATGAACTGAGCGTCACTTTAGTCCACTGGACGGGCCGGTCAATCAACCGGCTGGCGCGTCGCACGGCCCGTGGGACACGCCTGTCACGACCGGAACACATCACTCTTACGGGCTCGACACGGTCCCGCCTGTGGGTTACCTCACAGCCCGGCTCATTGACGCTCTTTGTCGCTCTTCGTCCGGCTCTCACGGCGGGCCCGGACGGACCGCGGCCAGTACCGTCTTAGCCATGTCGACCTCTGCACACCCATCAGCCGAAGCCGCTGTCGAGAGCGGCACCGTCACCGACAAGCTCGTCGCGGCGAACGAGCGCTACGCCTCCGGCTTCACCGACCCCGGTATGGACGCGCGGCCCGTACTCGGCGTGGCGGTGGTGGCGTGCATGGACGCACGCCTCGACCTGCACAAGGCGCTCGGCCTGGAGCTGGGCGACTGCCACACCATCCGCAACGCCGGCGGTGTGGTCACAGACGATGTGATCCGCTCGCTCACCATCAGCCAGCGTGCTCTCGGCACCCGCAGCGTGATACTCATCCATCACACCAACTGCGGTCTGGAGAAACTGACCGAGGACTTCCGGCACGAGCTGGAGGACGAGGTCGGGCAGCGGCCGTCCTGGGCGGTCGAGGCGTTCCGCGATGTCGACCAGGATGTACGGCAGTCCATGCAGCGGGTGCGCACGTCGCCGTTCCTCCCGCACACGGACGACGTGCGGGGTTTTGTGTTCGACGTCAGGACCGGGCTACTGAAGGAGATCGACCCGGCGGCTGAGTGAACCGGTGGCGCGGACCGTAGTAGGCGGTACACGCACCCGGACACAGCCCGGTTATCCACAGGCGAGTGACACGAAGCGGTAACGGCAACAAGAATGCGGGAGTGACATCGCGGCGGCGCCGCCGGATGTGGTGTCCGTGTTGGGGTGGGCCGTGCCGTTCGCAGCGCATCGGCCCGTGGAAAGGGCCGAGGAGGGCCGGGTGACGACCTATGACGATCGAGCGAGCCTCACAGATCTGACCGCCACGGTGGAGCGTGTCCGCAGGTCGATCGAAGGTGTGATCGAGGGCAAGCCTGAGGTCGTACGGCTTTCGCTGACCGTGCTGCTCGCCGAAGGGCATCTGCTGATCGAGGATGTGCCGGGCGTGGGCAAGACCATGCTGGCCAAGACGCTGGCGCGGTCCATCGACTGCTCGGTGCGGCGCATCCAGTTCACACCGGACCTGCTGCCGTCGGACATCACCGGCGTGTCGATCTACGACCAGCAGCGACGGGACTTCGAGTTCAAGCCCGGGGCGATCTTCGCGCAGATCGTGATCGGTGACGAGATCAACCGGGCGTCTCCGAAGACCCAGTCGGCGCTGCTGGAGTCCATGGAGGAGCGGCAGGTCACCATCGACGGGCAGACGTATGAACTGCCAAGCCCGTTCATGGTGGTGGCCACGCAGAACCCGGTGGAGATGGAGGGCACCTATCCGCTGCCCGAGGCGCAGCGGGACCGCTTCATGGCACGGGTGTCGATGGGGTACCCCACCCCGGAGGCCGAGCTCCAGATGCTGGACGTGCACGGTGGGGTGTCCCCGCTCGACGATCTCCAGCCGGTGGCGCACGCGCATGACATCGTGAAGCTGATCGACGCGGTGCGCACGGTGCATGTCGCCGAGTCCGTGCGGCGCTACGCGGTGGAGCTGGTCGCGGCGACCCGCAACCACCCGGATCTCAGACTCGGCGCCTCGCCGCGTGCCACCCTGCACCTGCTGCGCGCCGCGAAGGCTTCCGCCGCGCTGTCCGGACGGGACTACGTGCTGCCGGACGACGTGCAGTCGCTCGCCGTGCCCGTGCTGGCGCACCGGCTGCTGGCGACCGCTCAGGCGCAACTGAACCGGCGTACGTCGGAGCAGGTCGTCCTGGAGATCGTGGGGCGCATTCCGGTGCCCACCTCGGGTAACGACAGCGGTTACGGCAGTGTGACGCGGCCTTCGCCCTCCGGCGGGCCGCTCTACGGCCACCAGCAGCCCGGTTCCCGGCGGCTGTGATGGCGTCCGGGAGCCCCGCGGCGGGCGGCGGACCCTCCTCGGGAGATGAGGGCAAAAGCGGGCTGCGGGCTGCTCTCGGCGGGCTGACCACCCGCGGCCGGTCCTTCCTCGCGGCCGGTATCGCCGCCGCGGTGTGCGCGTATGTGCTGGGGCAGAGCGATCTGCTCAGGGTCGGGTTGCTGCTCGCGGTACTCCCGCTGATCTCGGCCGCGGTCCTGCACCGCACGCGCTACCGGGTCGCGGCGAGCCGCGGGCTGACCCCTTCACGGGTGCCGGCCGGGTCGGAGGCACGGGTCCAGCTGCGGATGGACAACATGTCGCGGATGCCCACGGGCCTGCTGATGCTCCAGGATCATGTGCCGTACGTGCTGGGCCCCCGGCCCCGCTTCGTACTGGACCGGGTGGAGCCCGGGGGGCGGCGTGAGGTGTCGTACCGGGTCCGTTCGGATCTGCGCGGGTGCTATCCGCTGGGGCCGTTGCAGCTGCGGCTGAGCGATCCGTTCGGGATGTGCGAGCTCACCCGCTCGTTCAGCGCCGCCGACCTGCTGACGGTGATACCGCGGACCGATCCGCTGCCGCCGGTGCGGCTGGCGGGCGAGGCCGCCGGGCACGGGGACGGGCGGCAGCGCTCACTGGCTCTCGCGGGCGACGACGACATCATCCCGCGGGCGTACCGGCACGGCGACGACCTGCGGCGGGTGCACTGGCGCTCCACGGCACGGTACGGCGAGCTGATGGTCCGCCGCGAGGAGCAGCCCCAGCGGACCAGGTGCACGGTGCTGCTGGACACCCGCGGCATCGCCTACCAGGGCGCGGGGCCCGACTCGGCCTTCGAGTGGGCCGTCTCAGCGGCGGCGTCGGTGCTCGTACACATGCTGGAGCGGGGATTCGCGGTGCGGTTGCTGACCGACACGGGGAGTTCGCTGCCCGGTGCCGGTGCCGACGGGTATGCCGGGTCCACCCAGGACTCCGCGAACGCGGCGGACTCCGCGGGGCTCATGCTGGACACCCTCGCGGTCGTGGACCACTCGGACGGCGCGGGCCTGTCCCGGGCCCATGACGTGCTGCGCGGCGGCAACGAAGGGCTGCTGGTCGCCTTCTTCGGCGATCTCGACGAGGAGCAGGCCGCGATCGCCGCCCGGATGCGGCAGCGCTGCGGTGCCGCCGTGGCCTTCGTGCTGGACAGCGGCACCTGGCTGACCAGCGGGGCGGTGGCGGGTGCGGCCGATGAGCGACTGCGCGTGCTGCGCGAGGCGGGGTGGACGGCGATGGCCGTTCCGGCGGGTGCGTCGCTGCCCGAACTGTGGCGTCTTGCGGCCGGGGAGCGGCCCGCCGCCGTCTCCGGTGGTTCACCGGGCTCTTCCGGTTCATCGGCTTCATCGGGATCGTCGGCTTCATCTGCTTGGTCGGGGGGACGGTCATGAGTGGTCGCACACGGCTGGCCCTGTGTGCCTTCGCCGCCACGGTGCTGGCGGCCGGCGCTCTCTCGCCGCTGGTGGAACCGGCGACCTGGATCGTGCTGGCGGCGTTCCTGGTCGGCGTACAGAGCGGGGTCGGCGCCCTGACCCGCCGGGTGCCGCTGGCCCGGCCGCTGACCGTGGCCGTACAGGCGATCGTGGCCGTGCTGCTGCTCACGCTGTGCTTCGCCCAGGAGCAGGCGCTGCTCGGGGTGGTACCGGGACCGGACGCCTGGGTGCGTTTCGGCGATCTGCTGTCGTCGGGCGTGGCGGACGTCGGCCGCTACGCGGCCCCCGCGCCGGCCACCGAGGGCATCAAGCTGATGCTGGTCGGCGGGGTGCTGCTGATCGGTCTCCTGGTGGACGCGCTCGCGGTGACCTTCCGCAGCGCCGCCCCTGCCGGTCTGCCGCTGCTGGCGCTGTACTCGGTCGCCGCGGCGCTGTCCGGTGGCGATGCCAGCTGGCTCTGGTTCCTGCTGGCGGCCTCGGGGTATCTGCTGCTGCTCCTCGCGGAGGGCAGGGACCGGCTGTCGCAGTGGGGCAGGGTCTTCGGTGGCTCGCCGCAGGCGTCGGCCCGTACGGCGGGCGGCCTCGAACCGGGTGGCGGCCCGCAGGCACCGGTGCGCACCGGCCGCAGGATCGGTGTGCTCGCCCTCGGGGTGGCGCTGGCCGTTCCCGCCGCGCTTCCCTCACTGAACGGCGGGCTGCTCGGCGGGGCGGGCGACGGACCCGGCGCGGGCAGCGGAGGCGGCGGCGAGATCAGCGCGGTCAACCCGGTGGTGACCCTTCAGGACACGCTGAACCAGCCCGAGAAGCGCGAGTGGCTGAAGTACAAAACCAACACCCCCGACGTCAGCGGTATGTATCTGCGGCTGATGGCGCTGAACCAGTTCGACGGGGACTCCTGGAAGTTCTCCAAGCGTCCGGTGACCGACATCCCCGACGAGCTGCCCACGCCCGACGGCCTCAGTGACTCCGTGGCGACCACGGAGGTGCGTACCAACATCTCGGTCGCCGGTTCCTACCGGCAGGGTTGGCTTCCGATGCCGTTCCCCGCCGCGAAGGTGGAGGTCGGCGGGAAGTGGCGGTACGACCCGGCCCGCAGGACGATCATCGGCGACCATGGGCAGACCACCAGCGGACTCCAGTACAAGGTCACCAGCCTGGTGGTGAACCCGACCCGTGAGCAGCTGGCCAACGCGCCGGCGGCTCCCGAGGAAGTGCTGAAGGAGTACACCCAGGTGCCCGCGCAGCTGCCCGCCGATGTGAGGCAGACCGCCCTGCGGGTGACCGAGGGCGCGACGAGCGACTACGAGCGGGCGGTGAAGCTCCAGGAGTGGTTCGCGACGAAGGGCGGCTTCGCGTACTCGACCCGCGTGGATTCGGGCGGCGGGGCCGCGGGGATCTCTCGGTTCCTGAAGAGCAAGCAGGGATTCTGCGTCCATTTCTCGTTCTCGATGGCCGCCATGGCCCGGACGCTGGGCATCCCGGCACGGGTCGCCGTGGGCTTCACTTCCGGTTCGCCGGTCTCGGGCGGGGCGATATCGGTCACCAACCGCGACGCCCACGCCTGGCCCGAGCTGTACTTCGAAGGCGCCGGATGGACGCGCTTCGAGCCCACCCCCGGACGGGGCAGCGCGCCGGACTACACCCAGGCGCAGACGCCGGCCGATACGCCCAGCGCTCCGGCGCAGCCCGATCCGAGCAGCTCAGCGGCTGCGCCGGCCGCTCCGTCCGGCTCGCCGAGCTGCTCGCCCCGTGAGCAGGAGCTCGGGGAGTGCGGGGCCGCGGTGCCGACGGGCACGCCAGGAACCGCTGAGCAGGATCCCTCGCTCCTGACGGTCCTGGGGTGGAGCCTCGCCGCTGTCGCGCTCGTACTCGGACCGCTGCTGCCGATGCTGTGGCGGCTGAGAGCGCGGGCGCGTCGGCTTGGCTCGGAGAGGCATGTCCGCACAGCGGGGAAGACCGCCGGGGGCGCCCCGGGATCCTCCGGCGCGCCGCTGGTGGAGCCGGACGCGAGCTCGACAGTCGTGCGGAGCGGGCCCGGCGCCGCGGCGGACGCCGCCGCGCGGACCCTCGCCGCCTGGCGGGAGGTCTGCGATTCCGCCTGGGACCACGGCATCCCACCGGACGATTCGCAGACGCCGCGTAAGGCCGCGGCACGGATCGTACGGCTCGGGCGCCTGGATGGCGATGCCGCCAACGGAGCCGCCGACGCCGTTCACCGGGTGGCCGGGGCCGTGGAGCAGGTGCTGTACGCACCGGCCCCGGGTCCGGTGGCCGGGCTCGCGGAGGATGCACGGCGGGTCAGCTCGGGGCTGGCAGCCCAGGCGAGCAGAGGTACCCGACTTCGGGCCCTGCTGCTGCCGCGCTCGTCCGTGCGGGTCGTATGGGCACTGTCCGAGCGATGGGCCGCGGTCACCGAGCAGTGGGCAGCCACCCGCGACCGGTTCCTGGCCCCTCTGGCCGACCAGCTCCGCCGCTTCGCTCGCCAGCGCGGCTGAGGGGGCCTTCCTCGGGCCCGCGGCTCCCTGGGGGGCGGCAGCCGGGAGGGGCCCCGTGCGCCCGACGCCTCGAGCCCCGTCGCACGGGCGGACGTAGGGGAATCACGGATGAGGGGTGACCGCTGAATCGCGGTCACCCCTCAGGCCCTGAGTGGTCTCTGGTTTTCCCGTACACGGTTTCCGGTTCGGGACGCCTTGGCTGCGTCTTGGACGGCGACGATCAGGATTGACGGGGCCGGGCCTCAGTGGCCCTGCTCATCGCGGCGGCGCTGCCACCGCTGCTCGATCCGGTCCATCACGGACCGGCGCTGCTTGGGCTGTCGGCGCGCCTGCTGCGCCCCGGGGCCCTGCTCGCCCGGCTTGGGCGCCTTGCGCCAGCCGGTGACCGCGAGGACCGCGCAGCCGAGCATGACGAGGAAGCCCACCACACTGATCCAGATCGCTGTGGTGACCATTCCGGCCATGAGGAGCGCGATACCCACCAGGAAGCCGGCGATCGCTTGGTAGACCCGTCGGCGGGTGTACGTACGCAGCCCGCTTCCCTCGAGCGCTGTCGCGAACTTGGGATCTTCGGCGTACAGCGCTCGCTCCATCTGCTCGAGCATTCTCTGCTCGTGCTCTGAGAGCGGCACGGAGTCCTCCTAGTCGTCGGTCGCTGGGGCGACCGGTAAACGGCCCTTTCAGGATAGGCAGGGAATCACCCCCGTGAAACCCGTCCATCGCCCAATTCGCTGCTATAGGGCCGTCATGGCGGCCCGACTGCTGAAGCGTTGATTCCCCAGCCGCCGTCCCGTCATGCCGGACGATGTCCCCCGATCATACGGGGCCGCCGCCCCGAAAGGGGGATGAGTGACGTACTCCGTCTGCGGCTGCCGTGCTGATCAGCGGTGCGGAGGCCGGTATCAGGCGTGCTTCTCGCCCAGGAGGTGGAGCTGGGTGGCGACCGCGTGGAAGGCGGGCAGCTCGGCCGCGGCCTCCTCCAGCTTCAGCAGGGCGTCCAGGGCGCCTGGCTCGGTGTCCACGAGAACGCCCGGCACCAGGTCGGCGAACACCCGCACTCCGTGCACGGCACCGACCTTCATCCCGGCACCGGCGACCAGGTCGGCCAACTGCTCGGCGGAGAAGCGGCGCGGCACCGGGTCGCCCTCGCCCCAGCGGCCCGCCGGATCGGCGAGGGCGTGCCGGGCCTCGGTGAAGTGCCCGGCCAGCGCCCTGGCCAGGACGGCTCCGCCGAGGCCCGCTGCGAGCAGGCTGAGCGAGCCGCCCGGGCGCAGGGCCTCTGCGGTGTTCCGCACGCCTTCGGCGGGGTCGTCGACGTACTCCAGCACACCGTGGCAGAGCACGATGTCGAAGCCGCCCCGGTCGACCACGTCGAAGAGCCCGTGGACATCGCCCTGGACTCCGCGCACCCGGTCGGCGACACCGGCTTCGGCGGCCCGGCGCTCCAGCGCGAACAGCGCGTTGGGGCTGGGGTCGACCACGGTGACACGGTGCCCCAGGCGGGCGGCGGGTACGGCGAAGTTGCCGGAGCCGCCACCGGTGTCCAGGACGTCCAGCGCGTCCTTCCCGGTCGCCCTGGTGCGGCGGTCGAGGGCGTCCTTCAGGACATCCCAGACCACGGCGGTACGGAGGGAGGCCCGGGAAGGGCCGCCCTCGGTGCGGGGCCGCTGGGGGCGCGTCTGGTCCGGCACGGCAGTTGACTCCTCGGCGGGGCTTGACGGTGGCAGGCCCCACCCTATTGCTTCCGCCTGCCTCCCGGCCCTCCCTGTCACCCCGCGGCATTCCCCCTTCCCGCCGGGCCGGAAGCGCTTTCCGCCGCCACCGTCCGGCCGGGCTCCGCAGACGCGGCCCCGCCTGGCCCTGTCCCGGACTCCGCAGCCGCGGCCGGCAGCACCGGCTGGAGCATGAGCATCCGCTCGACGAGCCGGAGGAACATGGCCGCGTCGCGCAGCAGATCGTCGGCGTCGCGGATGCTCGCGGCGCCCTGGATGCCCGCCTCCGCGCGCGCCCTGCGCGGCGCGCCCGAAGCGAACAGCGCGCTCCACTCGGTGAGCTCAGGCGCCGTCTCCGGGAGCACCTCCCATGCGGACCGTATCCGGGCCCTGCGCCGCGGGCTGGTCTCAGGTCGGCCGCGGACCGCGAGCACGGCGGCGGCGGTGCGCAGCGCCGCGAGGTGGGCGGTGGCATAGCGCTCGTTGGGCGTGGGCAGCCCGGCGGCCTCTTCGAGACCGGCGCGGGCTTGGGCGAGCAGTTCGACGGCGGCCGGCGGCGCGGACGAGCGCCGCAGCACGGGATGGATGTCGCCCGCCGGACCACCCTGCGGGGGCAGCGGGGAACCGGTCAGTGAGGGGGCAGGGCCGCCTGTGCTGAGCCGGCGTGCGGCAGCGGCGTAGGAGCTGGCCATGACGAACCTCCTGTCGTCGTGTCACGGCACGGTGGCCGTATGTGTCCATACTGGACGGGGCCACTGACAGTCCGACCTGACCAGCGCTTTTGCCTCTGGAGGTGAGGTGCATGGGTGGCGGCTAAGGTGATTAGGGATCGGGTGGGACCTTCGGAGCGGTCATGCGGGAACATCACGCGGACCAGCCCGACAACGCTCAGCAGCTCCTGCTGACACTCGGGCGCCTCGTCGACCAGGCCCTGGAGCGGGTCAAGCTCCAACGGGCCAGGGTCGAGCTGGCCATGGCGCTCCAGCGCCATATGCTCCCGCCCGAGCTGCCGAAGGTGCCCGGGGTGCGTATCGGGGCGCGCTACGCGCCGTCGCGGGACGGGCTGGCCGTCGGGGGCGACTGGTACGACGCCTTCCTGATGCCGGACGGATCGCTCGGGCTCGCGGTCGGGGACGTTCAGGGGCATGACGCCGAGGCCGTGGCGTTCATGGGCCAGGTGCGCACCAGCCTGCGGGCGCTCGCCGAGGCGACGAGCGATCCCGGCGCGGTGCTGAGCCGTACCAACGACCTGCTGATCTCCATGGGCTTCGGTCTCTTCGCGACCTGCTGCTTCCTGCGCTTCGATCCGGACAGCAGGGATCTCACGGTGTCCCGCGCCGGTCATATCCCGATGGTGTGGGCCACCGCCAGCGGCCGTTCCGGTATCGCCCTGGACCGCGGCGGCCCGCCCCTCGGCATCGTGCCGGGAGAGCGCTATCCGGTGACGCGGCGGCGGCTCACCGAAGCAGGGGTGCTCGTCCTGATCACCGACGGCGTGGTGGAAGGGCCTGACTATCCGATGGAGGCCGGTCTCGCCGAGGTGGTCAAGCTGGTGCGCGCGGGGTTCGACGCCGACCCCGATGTGCTGGCTTCCGCCGTGATCAGGGTGGCCGAGCTGACCGGTCACCGCGACGACGCCGCCGTACTGGTCGCTCGCTACGACGGCCCTCCTGACGACGACCTGCCCTGGTGACCCGGTCCGGTGACCCGGTCCGGTGACTTGCCGGCGTCTCCGGCGCACCCGACTCGCCGTGCCCCGCACGGCGGCGCAGACTGCTGTGGTGCGCAAGCAGGAGGTCCGGGGCTACGGGATCGCGATGCTGTGGATCCTCGCTGTCGCCGCCGTCTACTACGGAGCCGCGCAGCTCGGCCTCCTCCTGCAACTGGTGCGCGGCCAGGTCACCCCGCTGTGGCCGCCGACCGGGCTGGCCTTGGCCGCGCTGCTCCTGCTGGGTTCGCGGGTGTGGCCCGGTATCGCGCTCGGCGCGTTCCTGACCAATGTGTCCATCGGCCCCACGCCCCTCGCCGTCCTGGTGATCGTCGCCGGAAACACCCTGGCCCCGGTCGTGGCGTACCTCCTGCTGCGCCGCGCGGGCTTCCGTTCAGAGCTCGACCGGCTGCGTGACGGGCTGCTGCTGGTCTTCCTCGGCGCGCTTGCCGGGATGCTGATCAGCTCCACGGTGGGCAGCAGCGTGCTGATGATCTCGGGAGCCGTGGCTCCCGGCGCGTTCTGGCCTACCTGGTCGGTGTGGTGGACCGGGGACGCGATGGGCGTGCTGGTGGTCACGCCGTTCCTGCTGGTGCTACGCAGACTGCGCTGGCCTCCGGACGCCAGGGCGGCCCGCTGGGTGGAGGCGGTGGCGCTGACGCTGTTCGCCGTCGCGGCCACGGTGCTGGCGACGCAGTCGAGGAGCTCATCGCTGCTGTTCCTGGTCTTCCCCGCGCTGATCTGGGCGGCGTTCCGGTTCCAGTTGGCGGGCGCGGCGCCCTGCGCACTCGGCGTCTCGATCATGGCGATCCTCGCCGCCACCTGGCACACCGGTCCGTTCGTGGATCAGGACCTGTTCGCCAGCATGGTCACGCTCCAGGCGTTCAACGGCTCGACGGCGCTGGTGGGCCTGTTGCTGTCCGCGGTCATCGCTGAGCGGAACGAGACCCATGAGGAGATCAAACGGGTCTGCGAGCGACTGGAGGAGATGGTCGCGAACATCGAACCCGGCAACCCCGGCGATTACGGTGATTACGGCAATCCAGACGATCAGAGGTTCTGAACAGGTTTGCCCGGCAGCCGGATTTGTCACCGCGAAGCTCCCGCGCTAACTTTTGAACTGACCAGTCAGTTCAAAAGCATGGAGGGGGTCCATGGAGGCGCACGGGGCGGCCGTCACCGCCGAGAACTTCGGGCTCAAGGGCCCGCGCGGCTGGGCCTTCCGGGGCGTGGACATCAACGCCGAGCCGGGGTCGATCATCGCGGTGGAGGGCCCTTCGGCCTCGGGCCGCACCTGTCTGCTCCTCGCCCTCACCGGCCGGATGAAACCCTCGGAGGGGCACGCCGAGATCGCCGGGCTGCGACTGCCCCGGAAGATGGCCACCGTACGGCAGGTCACCGCGCTCGGACCGGTCCAGGGTGTCAGCGAACTGGACCCCGCGCTCACCGTCGCCGAGCACCTCCGGGAGCGCGCGATGCTCCAGCGGCGGTACGACGGCTCCCTGCGGGCGCTGCTGCGTCCGCGCCGCGAGCGGCGGGCAGCGGCACTCCTCCGTATCGAGGAGGCTCTGCGGACCGCGGGCCTCGCGCTGGAGACGCTACCGAAGGGCGACCGCACATCCGTGCGGGACCTGGAGCGTCTGGAGGCACTGCGCCTGTCGATCGCGCTCGCGATGATCGGGCGGCCCCGGTTGCTGGCCGTCGACGACGTCGATCTCAAGCTCTCCGACGCGGACCGGGCCGGGGCCTGGGAACTGCTGCGGGAGATCGCCGCTCAGGGCACGACGGTCCTCGTGGCATGCAGCCAGGCACCGGATGACGGCGTGGTGCTGATCCGCACCGGGACGGGACCGGCGGACGCGATCGAGCCGAACGGCACGACTGACGCCGAGACGGCCGACGCCGAGACGGCGGACACGACCGCTCCGACCGCTCCGACCGCTCCGACCGCTCCGACCGCTGAGAACGGCGAGAACGGCGAGAACGGCCGGCAGGACGAGGACCGCGAGAACCGCCAGGACGGCGAGACGTCCGGCGAGGACGCCGACGCCACCGGCACGGACCGCGGGAACACCGGCGCCACCGCCAAGGACAGCGAGGGCGGCGGGGACACCAAGGCGACCAAGGCCACCAAGAACACGGACACCGAGGAGGGGGCGGACGATGCGCTCGCCGAAACTGGCCGCGCTTGAGCTGAAGCGGTTCGGCAGGGGACCACTGCCGATGGGTGCGCTGATCTCGGTGCTCCTGCTGCCGCTGCTCTACGGCGCCCTCTATCTGGCGTCGTTCTGGGACCCCTACAGCCGCCTCGACCGGATACCCGTGGCGCTCGTCAACGACGACAAGGGCGCCACCGTCTCAGGCAAGAAGCTCACCGCGGGTGACGAGATCTCCGACGGCCTGCTCGACAGCAAGGTCTTCGAGTGGCACCAGGTAAGCGATTCCGAAGCCCGCGAGGGTGTGGAGGACGGGACGTACTACCTCTCGCTGACCATGCCCGCAGACTTCAGCGAGCGCATCGCCTCCAGCTCCGGCGACTCCCCGGAAACCAGCGCCCTGGAGGTGCGTACCAACGACGCGAACAACTACATCGTCGGCCAGATATCCCGCTCGGTCTTCTCCGAGGTGCGCAAGTCCGCGTCGCAGAACGCCTCCCGGTCGATCCTCGACAAGATCTTCATCTCCTTCTCCGACATCCACGACGCGACGGAGAAGGCCGCGAACGGCGCCGATGATCTCAAGGGAGGCATCGGCAAGGCCAAGAAGGGCTCCGAGGACCTCGCCAGCGGGCTCGAAAGCGCCAAGACCGGCAGCG
This sequence comes from Streptomyces sp. NPDC127084, assembly GCF_042724175.1. NCBI lineage: Bacteria > Bacillati > Actinomycetota > Actinomycetes > Kitasatosporales > Streptomycetaceae > Streptomyces > Streptomyces sp. NPDC127084. Next base: position 2,223 of record NZ_JBHXFA010000028.1, on the reverse strand, counting down.
GCGAGCTCAAGGGCGGCATCGTCCGCCTCAACGAGGGAGCGGGCGCCCTGGAGAAGGGCGCCAAAGAGGTCGCGGGAGGCACACAGGAACTGGCCGACCGTGTGAACGGCATCGCCGGCGCCATCCGCCCGTACTTCAGGGACAACGGCAAGTCGATCGGCGACACCGCCCGACTTGTCGAGGACTCCGCACGGGCCACCCAGCGGCACCTGGACGATCTCGTGGAGCGTGCCCCGCTGGCCGCCGACGCGTCGCGCAGGAGCGCGGACCTCCTGGCCGGGTACTACGAGGAGCGCTGCGACGGCGCCCTGCTGCCCGACAAGCGCCTGTGCGATCTCCTGGGTCACGCCAAGACGGACGCGGCGGATGTCGCCGAGATCGCCGCCGACGTAAACCGGCTGGTCAAGGACAACGACAGCGACCTGAAGGAACTGGACGAACGACTCGACACCCTCCAGACGCAGGCGAGGAAGCTCGCCGAGAGCTCCCCGCATCTGGACGAGGACGTGGAGCAGGCCGTCCGCGACATCAACCTGCTCAACTCCGGTGCGCAGCAGGTGGCCAAGGGCGCGGACCGGATCCACACCGGTCTCGGCAGCGCTCAGTCGGGCTCCGCCGACCTGGACTCCGGGGTGGGGCGCCTGTGGAACGGTGCCCAGGATCTCGACGGCGGGATGTTCAAGCTGGTCGACGGCTCGTCAGAGCTGGCGAGTGGTCTCAGCGACGGCGTCGGCAAGATCCCCGACTACGGCAAGGACGAGCGCGACCGCCGTACGGAGGTCATGTCCGACCCGGTCCAGCTCGCGTCCCAGTCACTGCACAAGGCGTCCAACTACGGCACCGGCTTCGCCCCGTACTTCATCCCGCTCTCCCTGTGGGTGGGCGCGATGGTCGCCTACATGCTGATCCAGCCGCTCAACCGGCGCGCCCTCGCCGCAGGGTCGCCCGCTTGGCGCATCGCGCTCGCGGGCTGGCTCCCGGTCGCCGCCATCGGCCTGGTCCAGGTGGGCGCCCTGATGTCGGTGCTGCACTGGGGGCTCGGCCTCGAGATGGCCCACGCGGCGGGCACTCTGGGCTTCCTGGCACTGACGGTGCTCTGCTTCGCCGCGATCATCCAGTGGCTCAACGCCCGCTTCGGCGCGGCGGGCCGGATCCTCGTGCTCGCCATGCTGATGCTCCAGCTGACCTCGGCCGGGGGCACCTATCCCGTCCAGACCAGCCCCGGCTTCTTCAACGCTATCCACCCCTACCTGCCGATGACATACGTCGTGGAGTCCCTGCGCCGGCTGATCACAGGCGGCGATACCGGCTCGGTCTGGGGAGCCTGCGCCGTGCTGCTGGCCTTCACCGCCGGGGCACTGGCCCTCACCTCGCTCGCTGCTCGGGGCAAGCAGGTGTGGACGTTCGACCGTCTGCACCCCGAGCTGAGCATGTGAGATCGCCGGACCTGTGAGAATCAACGCCATGAACAGCAGCAGCACCCGGCGCCAGGCGACGCGCGCCAAGCTCTACGAAGCGGCCGTCACCCTCATCGCCGAGCAGGGCTTCTCCGCGACTACCGTTGACGAGATCGCCGAGCGGGCCGGGGTCGCCAAGGGCACGGTCTACTACAACTTCAAGAGCAAGACCGAGCTCTTCGAGGAACTGCTGCGGTACGGCGTCGGCCTGCTCGCCTCGTCCCTCCAAGCCGCGGCGGAGGAGACGGAGGAGCGGGGCGGCACCAGCGTCGAGGCCCTGGACTCCATGGTCAGGGCGGGCCTGGTCTTCATCGACCGCTATCCCGCCTTCACCCAGCTGTACGTGGCCGAGCTCTGGCGCACCAACCGCGCCTGGCAGTCGACGCTGCTGGTCGTCCGTCAGCAGGCGGTCGCCGTGGTGGAGACCGTGCTGCGGGAAGGGGTCGAGCGCGGTGAGCTGAGCGACGAGATCGATGTGCAGCTCACCGCCGCGGCGCTGGTCGGAATGGTGCTGGTGGCCGCGCTGGACTGGCAGGCGTTCCAGCCGGAGCGATCGATCGACGATGTCCACTCGGCGCTGTCCCGGCTGCTGCACGGCCGGGTGAGCGGGCGCTGAGCCCCGTATCCCGAGACAGAGAACCGAACAAAGAGTCGAACAGAGAACCGGGGGGGGGGGGGGGGCGCGGCCCCCCGCCGCGGCGCGGCCCCGCCGCGGGGCCGGCCCCCCCCCCCCCCCCCGTACCCCCCCCCCCCCCCCCGCGCCCGC